>MWYX01000002.1 GCA_002050465.1 Chitinophagales bacterium 65-1 | reverse complement strand
GGATGTAATGGAGAAAGGCTTTAAACAAAAAGACAAACAGGAGGCATTGCAATTATTACGTCAGGTACTTGCAGAACCCGAAAAATATTTTGAAGATGGAACATTAGGGAAAATTGCCGAAGCGCTTTTACCAAAAGATGTTATTGAGAATGTTGAGATACCACTGAAAAATGTAAGTGTTGATTTTGCTATTTTCGGAGGTGAATACATTGAGGCCGGTGCATTGGAGCAAATGAATTATGCAACAAAATTACCTATTGCTGTTGCAGGAGCTCTAATGCCAGATGCACACCAGAGTTATGGTTTGCCGATTGGCGGTGTGCTGGCAACAGAGAATGCAATTATTCCATACGGCGTAGGAGTGGATATCGGCTGCAGAATGTGCTTATCAATTTTTGATATTGATCCTGATGAGCTTGCTGCAAAAGAAAATTATTATAAGCGTGAATTAATTGGGAATACTTTATTTGGCGCAGGAAAAGAATTTAAAAAACCTGTTGAACATGAAGTGCTGGATAGAAAAGAATTTTATGAGATTGGTTTATTAAGGCAATTGCAAAGCAAAGCTGCGGCACAGATTGGTTCTTCAGGTTCGGGAAATCATTTTGTTGAGTTTGGGATTGTGGATATCAATGATGATAATGATGGAAATGATTTGGGTATTTTAAAAGGACGATATGTAGGTTTACTTTCTCATTCCGGTTCCCGTGCATTAGGCGCTAACATTGCCAATCATTTTACAAAAATTGCAAAGCAGAAGAGATTGCTTCCTAAGTCAGCTGCAAACCTTTCATGGTTTACGTTAGATGAACAGGAAGGAATTGAGTATTGGAAAGCTATGAACCTTGCAGGTGATTATGCTTCTGCTTGTCATCATATAATTCATGAAAAAATTGCAAAGCAATTAGGTAGAGAACCTTTAAAGATGGTAGAGAATCATCACAACTTTGCATGGAAAGAAATATATAAGGGCAGAGAGGTGATCGTTCACCGCAAAGGTGCAACGCCTGCCGGAAAAGATGTATTGGGAATTATTCCGGGCTCCATGACTGCGCCTGGATTTATTGTAAAAGGTAAAGGCGAAGCAGACTCCCTATCCTCTGCATCTCATGGGGCCGGAAGAAAAATGAGCCGTACCGCTGCAATGAAATCAATTACTCATGAAACCATGAGAGATGAATTAAAAAAGCATGGTGTAAAACTTATTGGCGGCGGTTTGGACGAAGCCCCTGGTGCATATAAGGATATTGAAACCGTTATGCAGTCACAAAAGCAATTGGTAGATGTGATTGGGAAGTTCTATCCTAAGATTGTAAGAATGGATGGGTAATTTTCACGCAAAGAGGCAAAGAGAAAAGAGAAGCCGCCAAATAAAAATTTTCTTCTTGCGCCTTTGCCAGATTAGTTTCTTTGCGTGAAATTCGTAACCAAAAAACTTTATATTTACTTCCCTTAATAATTTTAATGAAAACGGTTGCTGAAGACATAAAAGAAGTTTTTCTTTCTTTTAAGAATATACCGGTTAAGTCAGTTGAGAAATTGCCGCAATCCGGTGGTGATCGTGTTTATTTCAGGATAAGAAGTAATGATGAATCATATATTGCTACTTATAATTATAATATAAAAGAGAATGAAACTTTTCTAAAATTTAGTGAGCACTTTAAACAATGTGATGCGCCTGTTCCGGAGATATTAAAGGTTAACGATGACAGGACAATGTATATACAACAGGATTTTGGTGATGATTCATTATTGACAAACATTGAGCTGCATGGGCATACTCCGTTTGTTTATAATTTATTTCAGAAAAGTTTAAAGAAGCTTGCCCGGCTGCAGATCGAAGGTCATAAAAATCTGGATTATGATTGGTGCATAACATCAAAAGAATTTGGAAAACAGGCAATTATAAGTGACCTGTTATATTTTAAATATTATTTTCTTGATACGCTAAAAATACCTTATGATAAAGAAGCCTTGATAGATGATTTTGAGGCCTTGGGAACTTACCTGGCAAGGGTAGAGCATAAATATTTTATGTTTCGGGATTTTCAGAGCAGGAATATAATGGTAAAAAATAAAGAGGTGTATTTTATAGATTACCAGGGCGGCATGCACGGTGCTTTACAATATGATGTGGCATCATTGCTGTGGCAGGCAAAAGCAGAATTACCTGATGACTGGAAAACCGGTCTGCTGGTATATTACATGGATTGTGTAGAAGAGATTTTAAAAACACCTATTGACCGCATTCGTTTTGTTAGCCAGTACAATGGGTATGTTTTGATAAGGATGTTGCAGGTTCTTGGTGCTTATGGTTTCAGAGGATTATTTGAGAGAAAGGCGCATTTCCTAACCAGCATTCCTTTGGCACTAAGAAATATGAAATGGGTTTTGGAAAATAAAAAAACCGGTATAGTACTTCCGGAATTTGAGAGAGTGCTCGGAATAATGGTTGAAGAGGAGATCGTACATCGTTTTGAACCAGTACATGCAACAGAAGCAACCCCATTAGTTGTAAAAGTAAATAGCTTTTCTTATAAAAAAAATGGCATCCCTACTGATGAAACCCAAAATGGGGGGGGATTTGTTTTTGACTGTCGCGGTATATTAAATCCCGGCAGATATGAGGAGTTTAAAGCATTTAATGGCAGAGATAAAACAGTGAAAGATTTTTTAGAGCAACAAACTAAAATGCAGGATTTTTTAAATAACGTTTTTAATCTTATTGATATTTCTGTGGAAGATTATATTAAAAGAGGGTTCAGTTCTTTAATGGTGAGCTTTGGTTGTACGGGTGGCTGTCATCGCAGTGTATATGCTGCTGATGCATTGGTTCGTCATCTTCGCAATAAATTTAATGTAGAGGTGGAGCTAAATCATATTGAACAAAAAATATCCGAAATCAATCCTAAAATAAATGCCTGAATGAAAGCGATGATATTGGCTGCCGGTTTAGGTACCAGGCTGAAGCCTTTTACTGATAAGCATCCAAAGGCATTGGCGATGATAAATGGTAAATCGCTGCTGCAGCGAAATATTGAGTATTTAGCTTCTTTTGGAATTACAGATGTCATTGTAAATGTTCATCATTTCCCCAATCAGATAGTAGATACAATAAAAAAAAATAAAAGTTTCGGAAGTAACATAACGATCTCTGATGAAACCGGCGAAGTATTGGAAACAGGTGGCGGACTTTTAAGAGCAAAAGATTTTTTTGATAATGAGCCTTTTATATTACTGAATGTAGATATATTAACTGACATGAATTTGCAGAAAATTATTAATGCTCATCTTACTTCAGATGCCCTGGCTACATTGGCAGTTGCCATCCGTAAAACCAAACGATATTTTCTTTTTGATGAATTAAATGTTTTATGCGGCTGGAGAAATACTGATACAAACGAACAAAAAATAAACCGGGAAGCTTTACAATATTTTGAAAAAGCATTTTGGGGCGTTCATATAATTTCTCCTGAAATTTTTGATCTTATAAAATTAAAAGGAAAATTTTCTATTATAAATGTTTACATGGATCTGGTGAAATCACATAATATTATTGGCTTTGAGGATAACCTTTCAAAATTTATTGATGTAGGTAAACCGGAAAGTATAGCTATTGCGGAGGAAATATTTATTTAGTTCCCTCACCACTAATGGAGAGGGTTAAGGTGAGGTACTATTCTTTCTTCTCAAACAGTTCGTTCTTTGGCACCACTTTCACTTTATCACCACTTTTTAAGGTTTTGCTTACAACATCATAGGGCCCGGTAATTACTTCATCCCCTTCTTTTAATCCACCCAATATCTCTATATAATTTATATCCTGTATATCAGTTCTCACTTTTGTTTTTTTAACGGTGCCATCTTTTTGCAAAACAAAAACAACTTCCTCAAGTTCATCCATCTCTGCTGCGGTTCTCTCCCTTGCAGCTTCTTCATCCTTACTTTTTTCATCATTTGAAGTAGTACTATCATTTATATCCCTGGTTGTAACGGCATTTATCGGAACAGCTAATCTATTCTCATGCGTTGTTGTTTCTATATCAGCACTGGCGCTCATTCCCGGGCGAAACGGAAAACTCTTTGGTTTTGAAGGATCCATCAGGTCCTGATAAGATTCTGGAAGCAGCCTTATATAAACTTTATAATTGGTTACATCGGTACCGGTAGTAGTAGTTTGCAATGACGCTGCCCCAATATTGCTGCTGGCAATCTGTGTAACAATGCCTTTAAATTTCCTGTTGTTGTATGCATCCACTTCCACAGTTGCACTGTCTCCCAAATGTATCTTAGGAATGTCGTTTTCGCCAACATCAACCCGTACTTCAATCTTTCTCAGGTCAGCAATACGCATCATCTCGGTGCCTGCCATCATCGAACTTCCTACAACTCTTTCTCCCTTCTTTACATTTAATAAGCTTATAACACCATCCATTGGCGAGACTAAAGTAGCACGACTGATATCTTTATTTGCCTTTGATAATGCTGCTCTTGCACTTTGCACTCCTGCCTGGCTTCCACGAATATTTTGTTTAGCTGCATTAAAGTTTGCCTGCGCAGATTTATACGCCGCAATAGCTGTATTAAATTCACTTTGAGAAATTACTTTTTCTTCAAACAATTGTTTCTGCATATCATAGGTCTTCTTTGCCTGCTCAAGCTGTGCTCTCATGGCTTCAATAGATGCTGAAACATTTGCAACCTGCGCCTGCTGCTGATTTACAATTGCCGATGCCTGGTCTCTTTGGGTGGCATAAATATCGGCGTAGATCCGTGCAAGCACCTGACCCTTTTTTACGCTGTCACCTTCCACTACGTTCAACTCTACAATCTCTCCCGAAATATCTGGACTCAATTTTACTTCTATCTCAGGGTATACTTTGCCACTGGCATTCACAGTTTCTACAATTGTGCGTTTAGTAACCTTTTCAGCCGTTACTTTCACAGCAATATCTTCACCGATAACTCCGGTTGATTTAAGTATCAACAATAAAATAACCATCCCGAGTAAAGAAAAGATAATCCATTTTAATTTTTTATTCATGTAATTTTTAATTGTCAATCGTCATTAGTCAATAAGTCATAATTTTCTTTCCCACTAATCCTTTAATCCCATAAATCCTGGTTCAGACTAAAATTTCAACCCCTGTCCCTTATAAAATTCCAGCACCTTCATTTTAAAAACATAATCAAACTGGTTAAGCACCTGTTCCAGCTTAGCTCTGAATAAATTATTTTGATTCGTTATTAATTCCAGCGTTGAAAGCATTCCTATATTAAATCTTTTTGTTGCAAAATCAAAACTCCTCTGCGATGCTTCCACGGATTTCCTGGAAGAATTAAATTTTTCCATTGCAATAATTGCGGCATTATAAGCCTGGTATATATCCTGTTTTGTTGTTTTGTTGTCAAGGTCTTTTTGCAGTTCAAGGGTAGTAATATTAAGTTTATTCCTTTCATAATTGGCTCTTGCAGACCAGCCATTAAAAATAGGTACCGATATATTTATACCTATGGACTGCCCAAAATTGTTATTTAATTGTGTGCTGAATGGCTCTGCTGTAATGTAACCGCTTTTAGTACCATTTGTAAATACAGGTCGTTGCACATCAGTGAAACCCCCGCTGCTATTGCTTATTACCAGGCCGCTTGGGATATAGCCTGAAAACACCTGCTGAAAAGTGGGTACTCTGAAATAGCCATAATTTGTACCAAGACTTCCATAGCCGGAAATAGTTGGATACAACATGCCTCTTGCCGCTTTTACATTTGCCGCTGCCGCTTTTAATTTAAAATTATTTACTTTTTGCTGCGGAAGGTTTGCAATTGCTGATGCATATACAATTTCGGGCTGAAGGTCTGCGATATTTTCAACAGGAATATTTTCAGCTGATTGTTCTATTATATCAAAGGGCTCACCTGCATCAATATTCATATAAGCTTTTAAAACAAACTTGGCCTGCTCTACATTTCCCTTTGCTGCAATATAATTAGCACTGTCTCTTGCTACCTGTGCTTCAAGCTCAACCGCATTTAATTCTGGTAAAGCACCTGCCCTTACCTGTTTTTGTATAATGCCCAATTGTGCAATAGATTGTTGTACCTGTACAGCAGCAATTTTTTGCTGTTCACGTGCAAGCAATATTTGTAAATATGCATTGGCAACCGTTAAAGCAATATCATTTTTTAATTTTTCGGTGCCCGCTTTTGCCGCTTCCAGTTCCCATTGATTGGCAAGTATGCTATTGCGTTTTGAGTACCAGTTAAATATTTCAACACTGCTTTGAAAATTTAAGCCGATGGAAAAAAAATCCTGGTTTTCTAAAATACCTGTTGATGGGTTTTCTGACTTGCCAAAACGGTAGCTATAATTATTACTGAAATTAGCAGAAGGATACTTTGAAAGACTACTTTGCTTATAGTTTAAGTATGCAAACTTTGCTTGTATCTCATTTTGTTTAACTGAAATATTATTATCCATGGCGTATTGAACGCATTGAAGCAGATTCCATTTTTGCTGTGCTATGGAAATATTGGAAAAACAAAAGGTTGCAGACACTAAAAAAAAAATTCTGAAAAACATGTCTCAAAATTAATTCATCGTAACAAATAAAAGACGGAATAATGGATAAACGGAATTAAATCATTTTATCAAATGCCTGTTCAAGATCTTTTATAATATATTCTGGTTCTTCCAGACCTACGTATAAACGCAGCATACAATGATCGCTGTTACCGGCATCAAATTCTTCATGTTTTATAGACGAACATTTAGGGATTATCAACGACTCATGTCCGCCCCAACTAACTGCTATCAGAATATGTTGTAAATCTTCACAAAATTTTTCTATTTGATGAATATCAGTTGCTTTAATTATGAATGATAACAATCCGCAGGCGCCTGTCATCTGCTGCTTCGCCAATTCGTACTGCGGAAAACTTTCATCAAAAGGAAAAATGACCTGTTCAACCTTTTGATGTTGTTTAAGATAGCTCACCGCTTTTTTTGTTGTGTTTGTGATTCTTTCCAAACGGATAGGTAATGTTCTTAGTCCTCTTAAAAGCAACCATGCATTAAAAGGCTGAATGCCGCTGCCGATGCACAAATACTCACTGTTGAATATTTTCCTGATCATTTCTTTACTGCCGGATAACACCCCCGCCACAACATCGCTATGCCCGCCAATATATTTTGTAGCACTTTGCAAAACCATATCAATTCCATACTCAATTGGCTTTTGATAAATAGGTGTGCAATAACTGTTATCGCAAATGGTTAAAATGTTTTCTGATTTTGCAAGGTCTGCAACAGCTTGCAGGTCCTGCAAAGCAAAATCCCAGCTATTAGGGCTTTCCAGGTAAATTAAAGATGTATTAGGCAAAATTGCCCTTTCAAAATTTTCAATGTTTTTTCCATCAATGTAAGTTGTGGTTACATTAAAGCGAGGTAAAATATCATTGAACATTTTTTGAGCCCACGTATATGGCTTATTAACCGAAACAATATTGTCTCCCGCTTTTACATTGGCAAGAATAGAGGTAAAGATAGCTGCAGCGCCGCTGTTAAATACCAGGCAATCCTCTGCTGCATCTAATGCTGCTAATTTTTTCCTGAGAATATCAACCGTAGGATTTATTCCCCTGCTATATAAATATGTGGAGGCCTCGTTTTCAAATGCTTTGCGAAGATCATCTACTTTATTAAAAGCAAAATTGCTGGTCTGGATAATTGGAGGAGAAATGGCATTAAAATAATTTTCTCTTTCCTCACCCAGTTCATTAAGGATATAAGAGATATTATTTTTTTCAGTTTCCGTCATTATTTTTCTTTTTGAAATATTGAACAGCAAAATAAATTCCTATAAAACCAGCCAGCACTGCCAACCCTATTAAACAAAGACTGGTTTGTGTTATCAATAAACTTATTGCTACAAATGTATATGCTGCAATAAATACCAGTGGTAATATGGGGTATAATTTCATTATATAAATTCCCGAGTCATTAAGATGTGCTGTTCTCTTTCTTAAAATAAATATACTTCCGGCAGAGAGTATCATTCCAAAGCAATCCAAAAAAATACTAAAGCTAAGAATAGTATCAAATTCCTTAGCCCAGAAAACTATTAAAACACAAAGCGCAGCAAAAACACTTAAAGAAGTGGTAAGTACATCCGTTCTAATATTTCTTTTTCTAAAGCTTTCGGGTAATATTTTATCATCGCTCATAGCTGCCATTACCCGTGGATTGCTCATGAGCAAAACGTTTACATAAGCAAGAACGCTAAAAAAAAGCAGCACTGATAACACTCTTTCAGCGTTTACTCCAAATATTTTTGAAGCCATTATAGCCGCAATGTTCTTACTTGTTTTTAATTCTTCAAAGCCTATCACTTTTACATAAGCATAATTGATGATGAGATAGAGCGCTATGATTATAAAGATTCCAAAGAAAATTCCTCTTGGTAAAATCTTTTTTGGATTACTTACTTCAGCACCAAAATTAATGGTCTGCTGATAACCCCCATAGGTAAAGCTTATAGCTACCAATCCAATTCCAAATGCTTTTAAATATTCAGTAAAAACCGGTGAAGTTGTATTTGTAACAGCAACTGCAGGCGTAGTTTGCTGAGCAAAAAGTAATGGTGTTATCAGCAGTAAGATCATTATGATCTTAACAATGGTTAAAACATTTTGTGTGCGGGCACTCATCTTTAATCCTAAAAGATTAACGCCATAAAAAATAATTATCGCAGCAATGGCAATTGTTATTTGTATGGTTTGTATCTGTTGTGCATTAGCTATACTACGTAACCACACTGCATCTTTTGAAGCGGGCATTAAAATGCCGGTGATATATTCTCCACCAACTAATGCTACCGCTGCCAGTGACGCTGCATTGGAAACAAGTATTAAACAATTAACTCCAAATGCAATTGATGGATGATATGCATAAGAAAAAACTTTGTAATAGCCGCCTGTTACCGGCAACCTGCTTCCTATTTCTGCATAAGTAAGAGCTCCACATAAAGCAATTAATCCTCCTGCTATCCATGCAGCAAAAAAAATAAAAGGTGTATCAACCGCTTTCGCAACATTTACCGGCGTTCTGAAAATTCCCATACCTATTACCAGGCTAACAACGATCATAGTAACATCGAACAAGTTGAGTTTTTTTGCAGCCACCATTGAGGGAAGATAAAAAATAATGGCAACTAAAATTAGTTTTGGAAATTTACATGCGGTGATCATACTTTTGCCGGGTAATTGGTCCCCGCGATCCCGATAATTATCGGGACGGGGTTAAAAGGGAATCCGGTTAAATTCCGGAGCTATCCCCGTAGCTGTAAAAGCGGCCCCACCTAACCTCCCCGAAGGGGAGGAATAAAGTTGGGCAACTTCTCTCACACCACTGTTAAGTAAAACTAACGGGAAGGTGAAGTGAACGCTTAAGCCAGAAGACCTGCCTGTTATAACAAACCATTTCAAAGCTTTCGGGTGAAAAGCAGGAGTGTAACGGCTTTACCGCTTTTATACTACTTCATTATCCGCAAGCAGCCATTAAAAATTTAAAGATGAAAACGAAAATTTTATTTGTGGCTGCATGTATTACAGGCAGCACATTATTTGCACAACTTGCCCCGCAATTGCGGGAGGACAGTTCCAAAACATTAAATGAGGTTTTGGTAACTGTTACAAAATTCCCACAAAAACAAAGTGAGACCGGAAAGGTGATAACCGTGATCACTAAAGAACAATTACAAAAAAGTGCCGGCAAAAGTTTATCCGAAATATTAAACCAGCAGGTTGGCATTACCATCAATGGAGCAAATAATAACCTGGGCACTAATCAGAGTTTATATATCCGCGGGGCACATGCTGCCAATACTTTGATTTTGGTAGATGGAGTACCTGTTTATGATGCATCCGGAGAAACCAATCAATTTGATATTAGCAATTTCTCTTTGTATAACATTGAAAAAATTGAAATACTGAAGGGCGCTCAATCTACGTTGTACGGTTCAGATGCAGTTGCAGGGGTAGTAAATATTATCACCAAAAAAAGCGGGGATAAACCTTTGGATGTTACTGCAATGTTATCTGCAGGAAGTTACAATACTTACAAAGGTTCTGTTGCTGTAAGCGGAACAACAAATGACCAAAACTATTTTGTTTCTTATAACAGGATTGACAGTAAAGGTTTTTCCTCAGCATATGATTCAACAGGAAAAAATAATTTTGAGAAAGATGGTTTCAGCCAGGATATTTTACGGGGGAGTTATGGTTTTAAGCCTTTCAACAAAACAGAGGCAGGGGTTTACGGAAAATACAGTTTAGCCAAAGCTGATATTGATGCAGGGGCATTCGTGGATGATGCTGATTACAGCTTTGCAGCTAAAAATTTACAGGCTGGTACATTCTTTAATCATACATTATCAAAAAGCAGGATTAGGTTTAATTATAATTATAACAGGTATCAGAGGGATTATATAGATGATTCAGCATCTGTTGGGGGTTTTGCAAAATTTCAAAAGGGAGAGTATATTGGAAAGTCTCATTTTGCAGAAATATACAACAACTGGAAAATGAATAAAAAGATAGAGTTGCTTACCGGTATCGATTACCGGCAAAATGCAACTGACCAGGAATATCTGGCAATCAGTTCATTTGGAGCTTTTCAAAGTTTGCCTTTATCAGCGGATACGATCAAAACAAATCAAATAAGTGCTTACGCATCAATGAATGTAAAGTTTGAAAATGGGTTTAATACAGAATTGGGTGGCAGATGGAATCATCACAGCATATATGGAAATAATTTTACTTATTCTTTTAATCCTTCTTACCTTATAAAAAATACATTTAAAATATTTGCCAACCTTTCTTCCGGGTTCCGTGTTCCTTCTTTATATCAATTGTATTCAGAATTTGGTAATAAAGATCTTACGCCTGAAAAAGCAACCAGTATTGAAGGCGGTTTACAATTATTACAGGAAAAAATGAGTGCCAGGCTGGTTTTATTTTACAGGAATGTAAAGGATGTGTTTGTTTTTTATACTGATCCTGTTAATTTCAATAGTTTTTACATAAATGAAGACAGGCAAAAAGATAATGGTGCAGAAGCAGAAATAAGCTGGCACATTTCTGAAAAGCTTCATGCCTCTGCAAATTATACGTATGTAGATGGCGAAATTTTTACGAGGAATTTTGCCGGAAAAGATACCTCTTACAATAATTTATTCAGGAGGCCCGCACATACATTTAATTTTACTGCGGGGTATAATCCATCGGCAGAATTTTTTGTTTCAACACATATTAAAACTGTAAGCAAATTTTTTGAAGGCCAGTTTGCTGCTGCCCCTATCCGGATGGGGGGGTATTATACAATAGATATTTATGGTGAATATAAACTGAACAAAAAATTTAAAATATTTACAGATCTTCAAAATATTACTGATCAAAAATATTTTGACCTGAGAGGGTTTACATCAAAGCGGTTTAATTTTAATGCGGGGATATATCTTAATTTATAAATCACCGTTGCCTGGGAACGTTGTCCTAATACAGTATTTATATTTGTAAAAATTTTATAATGGATTTCTCTGAAATATTCAGCAAGGAATTGCTTACCGTAACCTTTACCTTATTTGCTGTAATTGATATTATTGGTGCCGTACCCGTGTTGATCGGGCTTAAAACCAAATTAGGTGGCATAAATGAATTCAGGGCTACGTTGGTATCAGGCGCCTTAATGGTATTGTTTTTATTTATCGGTGAACCCTTTTTAAACCTGCTTGGCATTGATGTAAGATCTTTTGCAGTGGGAGGATCAATCGTGATTTTTATCCTTGGGCTTGAAATGGTTTTAGGAGCAGAATTTTTTAAAAGTGAAAAAGATTTCCGGGCAGCAACTGTTGTTCCCATAGCCTTTCCGTTAATTGCCGGTTCGGGTACATTAACCACCATAATTTCATTAAAAGCCAATTACCAGGAGACCACAATTCTTATTGCCATCCTGTTTAATCTGATTATTGTATATGCCGTTTTAAAATCATTGCGGTTTATTGAAAGGATTTTAGGGCCGGCCGGCCTCATCGCAGTCAGGAAATTTTTTGGTGTAGTTTTGATCGCTATCGCAGTGAAAATATTTGCCACAAATGCACAGGGATTGATAAAGTAGATGTGCGGATGTGCAGATATGCAAATTGGTTTTCATCTGCACATTTGCATATTTTTTAATCTGCACATTAACTGGCCTCGTAGTACAATGGATAGTATAAGAGTTTCCGAAGCTCCAGATCCAGGTTCGATTCCTGGCGAGGCCACAACAGAATATAGAAAGTATTCAATCAAACTCCAGAGGTGGCAAAACTCTTTTCTTCAATTCCCGCTCATACATTTTCTTCACCTTCCTGTTCTTTTTAACGCCAATACTTGTTGACATACCGGCCATAGCGATTTTAACTATGTAATTAAAAAATGAATGATCCTGTAATCTATTAAAATAAATGAGGCCTGTTTTGCCTGTATTATTCTTTTTAATAATCAGGGCATTGGCAAGAAAAGAAATTGTTCGGGTAAGAAAGGTTGTTTGGGTTGGATCACCGTCTTTTACCAGTTTGATACGCAGGTCATGGTAAAACATATTCATTTCCCCCAGGGCAAGATCATCCCTGCCAATGGTTCGCAGGTACAACGAATCGATAGTGCCCGACGTTATCATTACATTCGACAAAGGTGAAAGTACAGGGTTTAAAAAAGTAAAGGTGCTGGGGTTCATTCGTAATGTCATCAAAAAACCCTGTAGTGAATCGGTATATGATTCTTTTAATCTAAGATTCACCAGTGAAGAATCCATCAGGTATGTATTTAATGTTAGGCTTAACGAATCATCCGGCGAATGATTTCGATTGCGGATATTTGTCATCCTGGCATTCATCCGGGCAAGTATAATGGTTCCTTCTGCCCGGCTTTTTGGATGTTTTTCTGTATAGGTCAAATATCCATTTTCAACATTTACACTTTTTAATGAAACAGGCAGCTTAATGCTGTTTATCATTTTTACAGGTAATGGCTTGTATATCCCAACCAATTTAGGGGGCAGCTTGTCCCTGAAAATGGAAATGATTGGCCGTGTTATGTTTACTTTATCTGCAATGAACGAACTGTCAATACTGTATTTATCGAGGTTAAAATCTGTAAGCTTTACCGGTCCGCTTCTGAACGTAATGTAATCATCCTGGAATTTTTTCTTTGCTAAAAAACTATCCAATGATTGCGTAGGATGATAATAAAAAGAATCGAGCGTTAGCGTTTTTGCAGTTGAGTTGTATTCTGCATTAAACCATTTTAAAGTTTTTGCGCTATCAATATATTCACCGGTAGCTGTGCGTAACCATGCATTAACATTAAACTTAAAAAGCTGATCTGCATTAGAAACATATTCAGAGCTGAGGTTAACATTTCCTAATTTTATTTCCTGCAGGTTAAGAGTATTTTTATTTTTACCTACTACAAATTTGTTTGGCTTTTGAATATATAAATTATTAACAATGGTATTCCAAAAAGGCTTGCCATCTCTTTTGCCTAATTGAAGATCGGCCAGTTCAACTTCCATTTTCCCGTTTTCCACACCTATCACCTGCCCTGATGCTGTTGCAATAGTTGCGGATGTAGTATTCACTGATAAACGACCGACATTGGTGGTGCCATTTTGTAATTTAATACCGCTGGCAGTTACGCTGCTATTGGGTGAGCGGGGCATGCTGATACGTGTAGTTGAGTCATTGCGGTGTGTGATTATATTAATATCGGGCTCACTCAATGTTAGCTGATCTATATTGATAATGGGGCTTTTCTTTGCAGGAACTTTATTTGAATCAGGGATATTCCATTTATTAATATTTAATACCGGTGTTTCAACATTAAGTGCAGTGATGTGAATATTACTGGCAGAAAGTGCATCTACATCGGTAGTAAAATCGATGCGTGGTGAAGTAAAATTGAATGAGTCACGGTCGTTTAGTTTTTCAGCTTTAACACCTGATAAATAAGAAGGGCCATTACCGGAAATATTATAATCAGAGATAGTAGCCCGTAACGTTTTGCCAAATACCAGAAGATCATTTCCGGCAACACGTAATCCAATAATTTCCAATGGAGACTGCCCCTTTTTTTGCATTGAACCTACCTGGAGTGTATGTACAAAACTGCTTATTTCATTTGCAGGGCTGATATATTTAAGAGAAATATTTTTTCCTGAAATATTTTTGATCAATAAATTACCGTCCCCACCTTTCTTTTTAGCGGTACCGGAAGTTTTAACCTGCACCTTTGCACTGGCCCACCGTATTCCATCTATCACAGTTTCCTCAGCATCATCTATTAAAAGATTATTGATGTATACATCTGTAACGTCAGCTTTTATTTTGGTGGTGCCATTACTTGTTACAAATAACTTTTTAGCATGAATAAGATTTTTACCCGTATAAACCACATCCTGCATTTCTGCAGTTATATCCTTTATTTTCACTTTTCCGTTTCTGAAGGAAAGCTGCTCAACTGCCCTGCCCAGCCCGCCATTATTAGTTGATTGCAAAAGATTATTACTCCTTAAAGCAAGATTTACATTATTGAGATCAATGGCTGTGGTGCCGAGGTTCATATTTACTTTTCCGTCAATAATGTTTATCCTGTTCAGCGTCATCACATCATCAAGGGTTTGTAATGAAGAAAATAAATTTGTTTTCTTTTTCCTGGGGGATTTTGCAGTTGTAACAAGATTTATTATGGGGTTAACCAGCAATGCTTCGTTCGCTGCAAGATTTTCTTCAAAAATAAGCTGGTACCAATCCAGGCCGGTAAGTTCGAAAAACGGGATCTTAATATCTTTATAATTTCTCGGTCTCCCACGGCTAAGGTCTGTGGCAATAGAAAAATTATTAAGAGAAATTTTTTTATTCAGAAAATGAACACTGTCAAAAGCATATACTACAGAACTATCGGCATTGTATAAGCGATAATCCCTCACAAGCATATCAAATTGTTTTACTGATACAGGAACTGATGAATCCGCAAATATCCGTAAGCCTCTCATCTCAAAATTATCCTTACCGGTGTTTTGTAATGTTCTTTCCTTCTTTCCATAAATATTAATTTTTATGCCTGCATCTTTTACACCGATATAAGCAAGATCAAGATCGCCGGAGAGGTCACGGATTATTTCATTCATATCCGGTTTTTTCTTGTTGGGTGAAGATTTTACCAATGTATTGAAATTGATATTAAATACCGGGTTCTCACAATAAACGGAATCCGCTCTTATCAGGTTTAAGCGATCCATTGCATCAAAATCAACACCGGCAAGGGTTAGCTTTTTAAAAACTATTGAATAACTGGAGGAACTGTCTGTTGCTTTTGCAGAAATAGTACAGCTATCAATTTCAATACGTTTTTGAAAAAGCTGCAGTTTAAAGTTGCTGAAAGATATTTTATGTTTTCCTCCCGGTAATGATACCTGCTGGTGTGTGGTAATGAGCTCCACCTTTTGTTCATTTTCAATAAACTCGTCACGTTTTTCGGGATTGTCATTTTTTCGTAAAAGGTCAAGATAAATATTTGAGATCACTACAGGTTCCGATCCGGGCTTCATCTTATTGATAAGGCTCACTTTTGCATTATTTATTTTGATTTTCTTAATACCAAAATCCTCCAACACGTCAAGCATGGAATTATACATTTTACCCATTTCACTGGAGATCGAGATTTCATCTTTTGCTCTTTTTGAGGTTGTATCTTTTCGCCATTGATAAATTTCAACCTGGGGATCATGAAGTTTTAAAGAATCGAGGAGCAATTGTTTTCTGAGGATCAATGGCCAAAAAGAATTTACACGAAGCGTTAGTTTTCTGAACTTAACATGGTATGTAGTGGCGGCCTGCAAACTATCAGTGCTTGTAATGTCTGCCTCCCTTATTTGTAATGTATTAGTTAAAAAATTAAAACGTAATTGCGACAGGTCGAGCTTGATCTTGCCACCGGATTTTTTATCCACCATTTGAATCAGTACAGTCCTTGCATTTTTTACAAACCAAAAATGCAAACCGGCTGTAACCAATGCAAAGGCCGCAAACAAAATCAAAAAGATTTTAAAGATTTTTTTCCGGCGTGATTTTACTTTACTCGGATGCATTATTTAAGATACCTGATCATTAACCAAAGTTATGCTAACTCATTGGTTACACTCACCTTAAGAAGTTAAATCTTCTTATTAAATCAAAAGAGTCCCTGAAATCTTTATAACAATTATCAAGTGAAGTATAAATCATTGACGATAGAAGCTAAACTAACATAATCCTGAATGGCAGTATTTTTAGTTTTTATGCAAACAAAGTTATAACTACCGGTGAAGGTGGAATGATATTATGCGATGATTTAGAAACAACTAATCATTGTAACAAACTAAGGAACCTTGCATTTGAAGCTGGTGGGCCACGTTTTATCCATCAGGAAATAGGTTATAATTGCAGGATGACTAATATGCAGGCTGCTCTTGGTGTAGCACAACTGGAGCAAATTGAATCTT
>MWYX01000061.1 GCA_002050465.1 Chitinophagales bacterium 65-1 | reverse complement strand
GCAATTCCCATGAACACTGCATTATGAAACTTGTTGTAATTAAAGATCATAAAAAGGCAAAACACCTGTAATACCAGAAAGAAAAGAAAATTAAAATATCTGCGGATAAAAAGAAAGATGTTACGCACCTGTAGAGATTATAGAGTAGCCAATGTAACTAAAGTAAGAACAGTTTATCAAGAAATATTTTCCTCCTTTTGAGATTTTTGATCTTTTTTATTTCGAAGATAAATTATATAACCATTCAACATTCTCTCCAGTTCTTTAAACTTTATTCTATAATCTTCCAATATTATTTCTGAAATATAGTTTGCATCCATCGCATCAATCAGGTGATTTATCGTTTCTGATAATGATCCTCTGGCCTGAATACAAAAATGAATTTGATCAGGGTAAGAAAATCTGCCATGTCCTTCTGCAATTAAAGAACCTATGGATCTGGAACTTCTAATAAGTTGATCTACCAGTTTGTATTTTTCTTCAGGAGGAAATGATTTAAGTAGTAAGGAAATCTCATTTTTACATACTCGTGCCTTTTTCCAAATCTCTAATTCTTCAAAACCGAAGGAATTTCTACTCATACATGCAGTAATTACTTTTTACTTTATATACAATAATTACTCTATTTACTTTAAGAGTTATCTCATTACAAAAGGAAAGCGGTCATAATGTTTTAAGGCAATACCGGTTCCCCGTACTACGCTTTTTAATGGATCATCAGCGATATGAACAGGTAATTTTATTTTAGCGGCAATTCTTTTATCCAGCCCACGAAGTAATGCCCCACCACCTGTTAAATATAATCCCCTGCGGTAAATATCCGATGCTAATTCCGGAGGTGTGGTTTCCAGTGCCTTAAGAATTCCTTCTTCAATTTTAAAAATTGATTTATCAATTGCCTCTGCTACTTCCTGGTAGCTAACAAATATTTGTTTAGGAATACCCGTAACCAGGTCACGACCATTTACAGGGATATCATCAGGAGGGTTATCAATATCTTTCATAGCAGCGCCAATTTGAATTTTTATTTGCTCTGCTGTTCTCTCACCAATTAATAAACTGTGATACCTCCGCAAAGCTTCCATTATATCCGCGGTAAATTCATCACCGGCAATACGTATAGATTGATCGCAAACGATACCTGCAAGTGCAATTACAGTTATACCTGTTGTTCCTCCGCCAATATCAATAATCATATTACCTACGGGTTCCTCTACATCTATACCTATACCTAAAGCTGCAGCCATAGGCTCATGTAACAGGTAAACTTCTTTTGCCCCTGCCTGTTCTGCACTGTCCCTTACTGCTCTTTTTTCCACTTCTGTAATGCTGCTTGGTATGCAGATCATCATACGCCAGCTTGGAGAAAATAATTGTTTTTTTGGATAGATCATTTTTATCATTGCCCTTATCATCAGTTCGGCAGCATTAAAATCTGCAATTACACCATCTTTTAAAGGGCGAACCGTACGAATGCTTTCATGTGTTTTTTCATGCATCATCAACGCCTTTTTACCTACAGCTAATAAATTTTTGGGGTTGTTACGGTCCAATGCAACAATTGACGGTTCATTTACCACCACTACATCATTATGTATAATTAGGGTATTTGCAGTACCCAGATCAATTGCAATTTCCTGTGTAAAAAAATTAAAAAGACCCATGCTTTCGGGTAAAAATTATAAAGTAAACAATGCCTGCAAAGTTGAAGTAAATAATTTGAATTAACAATGACAAACATTAAGCTCCCTCTAACTCCCCCAATAGAGGAGAAATCCAACACACAAATGCCGTTTCGTATAAAATAAAATTTATAATAAGTTTGTAAGTATGACTTTCCATTTTTAGTAACGGTATATGCAGCTTGGGGAGGTCTCCCCCGTTGGGGGAGATTTAGAGGGGGCTTTAATCTGCAAATTCATACCCGATATCATCACGATAATACATGCCATCAAAATAAATTTGTCCTAAGATATTTTTAGCTAATTCAATCGCTTCTGCAATTGTATCAGATAAAGCAGAAACGGCAAGCACCCTGCCTCCATTTGTAACAATTTTATTTTCTTGTTTTTTAGTACCCGCATGAAACACCATAATTCCTCCTTCTGCTTCAATTGTTTTTATTGATTCAGGATTTTCCAAATATCCGAAGTCAATCGATTGGTTTATTTCATATTCCCCCGGATAACCGCCGCTTACTGCAACAATTGTAGCAGCGCATCTTTGATCAATTTCTATTTTTTCTTTATGAAGTTCTCCCCGCCAACAGCTAATAAATAATTGAACTAGATCGTTTTTTAAACGTAATAATACTACTTCGGTTTCCGGGTCTCCCATCCGGCAGTTATATTCAATAACCAAAGGCTCATCTTCTACTTTTATCAAACCAAAAAAAATAAATCCTTTATACTCAAGATCCTCTTTTTGAATGCCATCAATGGTCGGCTTTATTATTTTATCCACCACTTTTTGCATAAATGTTTCATGTGCAAAAGGCACCGGACTTATAGCTCCCATCCCTCCGGTGTTTAGACCAGTATCGCCAACCCCAATTCTCTTATAATCTTTTGCTTCAGGCAGTAAAACAAAATTATTTCCGTCGGTTAATGCAAAAACGCTTAATTCAATTCCTTTCAAAAATTCTTCTACCACCACTTTTTTTCCGGCAGCACCAAATTTGTATTGCTGAATCATCAGTTCAAATTCTGAAATTGCCTCAATATGATTATCGCAAATCAATACACCCTTCCCGCCTGCCAGTCCATCTGCTTTTAATACAACAGGCAAAGGATGGTTGTTTATATATTGAATACCTTCTTCATAATTAGTTATATCAAATTCTTTATAGGCGGCCGTGGGGATATTATGGCGCTGCATAAATGCTTTGGCATATGCTTTACTTCCTTCCAGCTTGGCCGCCTGGTGCGAAGGACCGATAACAATTATTTTATTTAATTCTTTCTCATTTTTAAAAAAATCATAAATCCCATTTACTAAAGGATCTTCCGGCCCCACAATAATCATATCTATAGTATGGGTGACGCAAACGTTTTTTATTGCTGCAAAATCATTTACTGAGATATGGATATTCTCTCCTAATTCCGCAGTTCCTGCATTGCCCGGTGCAATAAATAATTTTGTAAGTAGTTTGCTTCGCTTGATCTTCCATGCAAACGCATGTTCTCTTGCTCCGCCCCCGAGTATAAGAATATTCAAAAAAAAAAAATTTAAAAGTTTGTAAGAAGAACAAAAATAGCATTTCAAAATTCTGTAAAACACTTTCATTTAGAATTTAAGTTCAATATTTATTTTGCTGAATTATATAATTTGAAACTTCATCATTTAGAATTTATCTGTATTTTACAATTTGAACAAAACTCCATTACTCATTTAAATCATAAACTATGAATGTAGATCCTGCAACAACAACTTTAGCTGAAGAGCCAGGAAGCGGTCATCCACCTTCTTTATTTATTTTGTTTTTTACTGAAATGTGGGAACGCTTTAGTTACTATGGAATGAGGGCTTTATTAGTGTTATTTCTAATTTCTTCTATTTCAGAAGGAGGATGGGGATGGGAAAGAAAAGAGGCTTTGCAACTCTATGGTATCTATACGGGCTTGGTTTATTTAACACCCATTTTTGGTGGGTTAATTGCCGATAAATTGCTGGGATATAGGAAGGCTGTAATGCTGGGTGCTTTAATTATGACGATTGGGCATGCGTGCATGGCACTGGATTCTTCTACTACTTTTTATTTAGGACTTGGTTGTTTAATTATTGGCAATGGATTATTTAAACCAAACATTTCTTCAATTGTTGGTCAATTATATACGCATCATCCAGAAAAGAAAGATGCAGCTTATACAATATTCTACATGGGTATAAATGCAGGGGCATTTCTTGGCATTTTACTTTGTGGTTATATTGGCGAAAAAGTTAATTGGAGCTATGGATTTGGCTTAGCTGGTATATTTATGCTGTTTGGCTTGCTCCAATTTTCTTTTGCACAAAAAATATTTGGAACGATAGGGCTATCTCCAAAACACAAAAACAGGATAGATGCTGAAGCTGTGAATTATGCAGAAAACAATGCTTTTCAGCAGCCCATGGAACAGAAAGCGGAAATTATTCCCGCTCATGTTAACAGGGATAGAATTATTGTAATTGGTGTATTTGCCTTTTTTACCATATTTTTTTGGTGGGCATTTGAACAGGCAGGAGGGTCAATGACAGTGTTTGCAGAAAGTTATACAGATCGGGCTCTTTCAGGAAACAGTGCAATGATGTTTAAAGTTGTTAATACTTTACTTACTGTTGTTCCTATGATCATTTTAACTGTAGTGCTAACTAATCTTTTTAGAAAAACTTTTGCCAAGTATTCGCTATCCAATATTTTTCTTGGAACCAGCTTTGTAATAATTTGGGGTATTATTATTTGGATGTTATTAAGAGAGTTTAGAGCAGATGCAACAGAGGTTCCGGCTTCCTGGTTTGGTATTTTAAATTCATTTTTCATTATTGCATTAGCTCCTTTATTTTCCAAAATGTGGGAAAGCCGTTTCAATCCTTCCGGTCCGGTAAAGTTCGCCATAGGGTTGGTGTTAATGGGGTTGGGTTTTGCAATTTTAGCTTATGGTGGTATGACCATAGAGCAGGGCGCTAAGACGGCTTCGGTTAGTATGATATGGTTGATACTTGCTTATTTATTACACACGTTGGGTGAGTTATGTGTTTCCCCGGTTGGTTTATCATACGTAAGTAAACTGGCTCCGGTAAAATTGGTTGGGTTAATGTTTGGCATTTGGTTCATTGCTAATTTTATTGCCAACTATACCGCAGGATTAACCGGTAGCTTTATTGATGAAATAACTACGAAATATTCAATCTCTTATTTCTTCCTGATATTTACATTCATTCCTATTGCTGCAGGACTTATAATGCTGGCATTAAATAAAACGTTGAAGAAAAAAATGCATGGTATAGACTAATAATTTTTAACTATTATATGAAAGGCGATCTTATGGTCGCCTTTTTATTTTATCTTCAAAATTGTAAAACATTCCTTATGAGCGAAACAATAAAGCAAAGCAAGCATCCAAAAGCCCTGCCCTTTTTATTTTTCTCCGAAATGTGGGAACGGTTTGGCTACTACCTGATGATAGGGATCTTTCTGCTATATCTTAAAAATGTGGAACAGGGTTTTGCTATGACCAATTCAGAAGCATCTGATCTATACGGAACATTTATCGCACTGGTTTTTCTTACGCCTTTTATAGGTGGGCTGCTTGCTGACAGGTATTTTGGATACAGGCGATCTATAATTGCCGGAGGGCTTATGATGGGTATTGGTTATTGCTTAATGGCGGTGCATAGTTTGCCCATGTTGTATTTATCCATGGCTTTGGTAATTATAGGCAATGGTTTTTTTAAACCAAACATTTCCACACTTCTTGGCAATTTATATTCAAACCCTCAATATGAAAAAAGAAAAGATGAAGGATACAATATCTTTTATATGGGTATCAACATTGGGGCTTTTGTTTGTAATTTTTTTAGCGCTGCCATAATAATTATCTGGGGATGGAAGTATGCATTTGTAGCTGCAGGAATTGGAATGTTCATTGGTGTTATTATTTTTTTAAGTGGAACTAAACACTACAGGTCGGGTGATATTAAAAAAGAAATGACCAAGGAGGATATGCCTTTTTCGAGGATAGTTATGACCATATTATTACCTTCTCTTGTTGCAGGTATTATCGGTTGGATAATACCGGGTAATATTTTTCAATCCGACAGTAATGATGCATTTATTTTTGCATGTATACCGGTAATTTATTTTTATTCTTCATTATACTTTCGTGCTGAAAAATCAGAAAGGCGTCCTATCGCTGCACTGCTGGCCATCTTTGCTGCAGTAATAATGTTTTGGGCAGTGTTTAAACAAAATGGAACAGCACTTACCATTTGGGCTGATACGTATACTGATCGTGAGGTATCAGGAACAGTGGGTAAGGTTTTCAGTGGTGTTTATCTTGCTGATAAAGTAGAATATAAAAAAGATTCTGTGGAATTATATGATGCACAATTCCGTTTACAAAAGAAAGAGGGTAAGGTATTAAAGGAATATAATTATCCTCCGTATTTTAAAAATGTAGAATCAGATAGGCTTCCTGAAACCGGGGCTAATGCAACATTATGGTCTACTCCCTTAAGTCAGTCTATCAATCCGGCATGGGTTATTTTGTTAACCCCTGCTGTGGTTGCCTTTTTTGCTTTTTTACGATGGCGAAACAGGGAACCTTCAACTCCAACTAAAATTGCATTTGGTTTACTGATCTCCGCAATATCAGTATTAGTAATGGTTTGGGCTGTGTACGCTACCAATAATGGAAGTGAAAAAGCAAGTGTATGGTGGCTAATATCTACGTATGGTATTATAACTATTGGGGAACTGTTGCTAAGTCCAATGGGCTTATCACTTGTTTCCAAATTAAGCCCGGTAAGAATAACCGCTTTAATGATGGGCGGCTGGTTTCTTTCAACATCAATTGGTAATAAACTATCCGGTGTATTGGCAACCATGTGGGATGGATACGAAAACAAAGCCAACTTTTTTTGGGTAAATTTTGTGTTGCTGATGATAGCAACTATTATCATGTTTGCCATGTTAAGATGGCTTAATAAAATAATGAAAGAGAAAGGCGTAAAATAATTATATGGACCTTACCGAACCAATCCGAACAGACATAAATTCCACTAAGCAACCCAAACAGCTTTATCTTTTATTTTTTGCGGAGATGTGGGAGCGTTTTTCTTTCTATGGAATGAAGGCTTTGCTGATTGCATACATGACAAGCCAGTTAAATTATGATGATCCAAAAGCGTATGCGATACTGGGTTCGTACGCTGCATTAGTGTATACAATGCCGATGTTTGGTGGTTTTATGGCAGATAGGTTTATCGGTTATCGGCGTGCAATAATGTTTGGCGGAATTCTTATGACCATAGGGCATTTTGTTTTAGCCCTGCCTAATGACTGGAGTTTTTTTTATGGTATGGCATTTATCATTTGTGGCAATGGATTTTTTAAACCTAACATATCCAGTTTGGTAGGAACTTTATATGGAGAAAACGATGCGAGAAGAGATAGCGGCTTTTCAATATTTTATATGGGTATCAACATTGGTGCGGCTTTAGGCGGAGCCCTTTGCGCTTATGTGGGCACTGAAATAAACTGGCATTACGGATTTGGCCTTGCCGGCATTTTTATGTTTGTAGGACTTATCGTTTTTATTATAGGTAAAAAATCCCTGGGTCAAAAAGGTCTTCCGCCCAACGATGCGGCATTAAAGAAACCAGTGTTTGGATTTATAAAACCAGAGTGGCTTATTTATGGAGGAACCTTATTGGTAGTTCCGTTAGTAGTAACACTGTTTCATCAATATGAGATTATGGATTACATTATGTTCGGCCTGGGAATCATTTCATTGGTTTATGTTCTTTCAATAGCGGCGAAGCTGGAAAGAGACCCAAGGCTGAAATTATATGCGGCATTAGTCATGATCATTTTTTCAATAGTTTTTTGGGCTGTATACGAGCAGAATGCAGGATCAATGAATTTATTAGCCGAAAGAAATTCACAAATGACTTTATTTGGAATTGACCTGCCGGAACTGGCAGTAAACAATTTTTTGCCGCCTGGTTGGGTAATTGTACTAACACTATTAGTTGCACCATTGTGGCCGTGGCTTAGCAAGCGTGGTAAAGAGCCAAGCACACCTTTAAAATTTGCCATATCATTCATTTTCCTCGGTATTGGCTTTTATATATTTTATTTAGGTTGCCTGGCACATGAAGATACCGGCATTATTCCTTTGTGGCCTTTTGTTGCTGGCTACATGTTTATTATCCTCGGAGAGCTTTGTATATCGCCTATCGGGCTTTCGATGGTCACCAAATTATCGCCTGTAAAAATAGTTTCGATGATGATGGGTATTTGGTTTTTTGCAAGTGCCATTGGCGAATTTCTGGCAGGTAAGATCGGTTCCTTAATGAGTGTTCCTAAAGAGGTGTTGGAGAAAAACGATCCTGTTCTTTCACTTCCTTATTATGCAGATATTATACAGAAAATAGGGATAGCGGCAGTAGTAATTGGTGTCTTACTAATATTTACTGTGCCGTTATTAAAAAAATGGATGGGTAAGATTCATTAATACGTATGAATTAAATTTATACGTATCTTTATTTTAAATAAAAATTTATGAAAACCAAACTCACTTTAAGTATTGATGAAGAAAAAGTAAAAAAGATAAAAAGGTATGCACAGCAAAAAGAAACCAGTGTATCTAATATCGTGGAAGAGCATTTTGAAAAGCTGGTAACAAAGCAAAAAGAAAAACTTGACATAGATAAAATTGTAGGTGCTTTTGGCAAAGCTCCTAAAAGCTTTGACTGGAAGAAGATCAAAACAGAATACCTTTTAAAGAAATATGTCAAATAATTTATTTATCGATACTGATATTATACTGGATGTTGTTCTTGTACATGAAGAATTCATTGAAAATAGCCGTGCAATTTTTAAACAATTTGAAAATGAGGAAGCGGTATTATTTACTTCTCCTTCAATTATAATAAATGCTCAGTACACAGGACAGAGATTAATTTCTAAGGAAAAGTGCAGGCGAACAATAAAATATTTACTCGATTACTTTATCATTCTAGAGGCAGATATAAGTATTATTAAAAAAGCGTATGAATCAAAATTTGATGATATTGAAGATGCGGTTCAATATTATACTGCAGCTAAAGATGACAGGATTGAATACTTTATTACAAGAAATATTAAGGATTTTAAAACAGCAGAAAATCATTTACCTGTTATAACCCCTTTACAATTTTTAAAATCCATTAAATCAAATTAATCAATCACCTTTTCTCCAAAGTATTTATGCAGCACTTTAGGCAGTTTAATATTTTTTTCTGTTTGATTATTCTCTAAAAGAGCTGCAACAATTCTTGGCAATGGCAAAGAAGAACCATTAAGTGAATGCAGCAATTGCACCTGCCTGCCGGCAGGCAAGGTTTTACCATTTGTATCTTTAAAACGTATTTTCATCCGGTGGGTTTGAAAACTTTCAAAGTTGCTCACAGAGCTAACTTCCAGCCATTTTTGCTGTGCAGCGCTATACACTTCAAAATCATAAGTGAGTGCAGAAGTGAATCCCATATCGCCGCCACATAATTTTAAAATGCGGTAGGGTAGTTCCAACGATTGTAAAAGTTTTTCAACATGCGCAACCATCTCTTCCAAAACCCCATAGCTTATTTCAGGATGAACTAATTGAACAATTTCTACTTTATCAAATTGATGCAACCGGTTCAATCCACGAACATCTTTTCCATAGCTACCCGATTCTCTTCTAAAGCATGGGGTATAAGCAGTCATTTTTATAGGGAGATCATTTTCTTTCACAATATCATTGCGGTAAATATTGGTCAGCGGAACCTCTGAAGTTGGGATCATATAAAATCCATCAACGGGTATATTATACATCTGGCCTTCTTTATCAGGTAACTGCCCTGTACCATAAGCACTTGCTTCATTAACCATAAGCGGTGGCTGATATTCTGTATAGCCTGCCGCTGTATTATAATCCAGGAAATATTGTATCAACGCTCTTTGCAGCTTTGCTCCTTTATTCTTATAAACAGGGAAACCGCTTCCGGTAATCTTATTACCTGATTCAAAATTTATCAGGTCATATTTTTTAGCCAGGTCCCAATGTGCAATAGCTCCGGAAAATAATTTTGGTTTGTTACCGCCTTCTCTTACAATAACATTTTCTTCAGGAGTTTTTCCTGCAGGTACAGATGTATGGGGTAGGTTAGGTAATTGGATAAGTTCATCGTGCAGCATTTTTTCTGTTTCAGCCAGTTTAATATTTATTGGTTGGATAGAAAGCTTTAATGCTGTCACATGCTCTTTATTTTTTTCAGCAGCAACCTTCTCACCTTTAGCCATTAATTGCCCTATCTCTTTTGAAGCGGAATTAATTTTAGATTGTGTTTCCTCAAACTCAAACTGTAATTTTTTTCTTTCATCATCCAAAGCAATAATGCTGTCAACCAGGCTTAGTTCTTCAAAATATCTGATCGCTAATCTTTCTTTAACCAGCCCCGGATTATTACGAATAAATGCAACCTGTAACATCTTTAGAATTTGCTGCGAAAATAGTTCTATTTGGTTTTAAACCCTGTAGGATTGTATACCATGTATCTCTCTGGATTACTGATTGATGTAAAACCGCATTGTTCATATAATTTATGGGCGTCTTTTGTTGCAAGCATAACTCTTCTCAATCCCTGCAAAGCCGGATGAGTCATCATTACTTCTACCAGCCATTTCCCCAAACCTTTGCCTCTGAATTTCTCATCAATAAAAACATCAGCCATGTAAGCAAAGGTTGCGTAGTCGGTAATCATTCTGGCATAGCCAAACTGTTTATTATTATTATTATAAACTCCAAAGCACAATGAATTTTCCATAGCCTTCTTTACAGTTTCCAAAGGCACCCCAGGAGACCAATAAGAATTTGATAAAAACTCATGTACATAATCAATATTAATTTTGCTTTTGTCGGTCGAGATAGTGAACTCATTTTTTGTAACTGTGTAATCCATAGCATCTATTTAAAACAAAGATGCTAAATACAATTAATTTTGAGGATGAGAAGTGCAAAAGATGATCTGCAATTAAGGTGGTGGAAGCTGGAAGAAAAGCTCACGGAAAAATTTGGTAAAAAGCCTGATATGGAGGCTATTCTTTTTTTGATCGGAATACAGGAATTCGGAAATATAAAAAATAAATTCAGTAAAGAGCAAAAACAGGATCTGATGCATATTGCAGTTTGTTCTTTATTATCGCAAAGTGATTATTACCGGCTGGAAGGTTACGATGATGAAGGCTGGCCGCATTTTTTACAGCTTAAAGAATTGCCTGCCTGCAATGTGATAGAGCAGGAAAACTTTTTGAAAGATCATGTGCTGCTTTATTTTGAAACAAATAAACTGATCTGATAAAACCTGATATGATTAAAAAAAGTTCTGCATTGTTTCTTCTTGTGTTTTTAATTGCATGCTCTGTTACACGGAATACTGAAACCCCGGCATTTAGCAGAGAAAGAATACAATTATCTACAGATTCCGGAGCCATCATTCTAAGGCTTTATAATAAAACCCCTTTGCATCGGGATAATTTTATTAAACTTGTTAAACAGCATTATTTTGACAGTTTACTTTTTCACAGGGTTATAAAAAATTTTATGATACAGGGAGGAGACCCTGACAGCAAAAATGCAAAACCCAACATATTACTTGGTAATGGCGGCCCCTCATATACTATACCTGCAGAATTTGATACAAGCCTGTTCCATAAAAAAGGGGTGCTTGCAGCTGCAAGAGAAGGCGATGTAATAAATCCGAAAAAAGCCAGCAGCGGAAGCCAATTCTATATTGTTCAGGGTAAAAAATTTACTGATGCGGGATTGGATTCTGTTGAAACATTTCGTTTAAAAAGAAAGTTGCCTCTTGCCCACAGGGAGGTTTATAAATCCATTGGTGGTGCACCACATCTTGATATGAATTATACAGTTTTTGGCGAAGTTGAAAGCGGGCTTGAAGTAGTTGATAAAATTGCAGGTGCCGCAAGAGATACCAATAACAGGCCTTTAAATGATATAAGGATGAAACTGAAAATTCTTAAAAAGCGATAATTTAAATAGAATTTCAAAAATGAAACATAAAATAAGAAATACTATTTTGCAGCCTGTAACCATTAATTATAACTATGAACTTTCCTGAAAACCTGCGATACACAAAAGATCATGAATGGATAAAATTAGAAGGGAACATTGCAACAATAGGCGTAACTGATTTTGCCCAGCAGGAGCTGGGAGATATAGTGTACGTGGAAATAGAAACCAAAGGTAAAACACTTACTGCTGAAGCTGTGTTCGGTACTGTGGAAGCCGTAAAAACGGTAAGTGATCTTTTTCTACCTGTTTCCGGAACCATCACAGAGGTAAATTCTGCTTTGGATGCCCAACCCGAATTGGTAAATACGGATCCATATGGAGAAGGATGGATGATAAAAATGACTGTTGATAATCCCGGAGATGTAAAAAAACTTATGGATGCGGCTGCTTATGAAAAGCTTGCGGGATAAAGTTGTAGTAAAATTCTATGATTTGCGGTCTGTCAGATTCCATTCCGTTACAATAATAAAGTTTACAAGCTTCTGGAAATAGAATGAAAATATCTTTTAAAAATTTTATACCAGGTATAGCCTGGTTTTTTACTGTGCTGTATTTGATGTGTTTACCGGGCAGAGATCTACCCGATGTAGGCTGGCTCGATACATTTTACTTTGATAAATGGGTACATGCTGGTCTTTTTGCATTATTGGTTATTTTGCTTTGCCAGCCATTTTCTAATTCGCTTTTTGGCAACAAACAGCGTTTGCAATACTTTATAAAAATTACGATTGCAGTAATCATTTGGGGTTTAACTATTGAGTTTATACAAAAATATTTTATAGAAGGACGTGGTTTCGATTTGCTGGATTGGGCTGCAGATACTATAGGAGCCTTAATTGCTTTTTGGATTTGCAAAAGGAAGTTCATTTAAAAATCCATCTTACATCGATAAGCCACAACTTGTTTGCTACAATTTTAATCAATACATTTGCTTATATGAAGAGTGTTGCGAATATGGAGTATAATACTACCAGAAATCATTTAGAAATAAGAGAATATGGCCGCCATATTCAAAAAATGGTAGAATATCTGCTTGCCCTGGAAGACCGGGAAAAGCGCCAGAAAAATGCATATGCATTAATCGAGCTGATGGGGTTTTTGAACCCTCACTTAAAAAACGTTGAAGACTTCCGCCATAAGTTATGGGACCATTTGTTTTTAATAAGCGATTTTAAACTGGATGTCGACAGTCCTTATCCAATCCCTACAAGAGAATCTTTAAAAGCCAAACCCGATCCTTTACCTTATCCTAAAAGATATCCAAAGTATAATCATCTTGGTAAAAATATCGAGATAGTAATTGATAAAGCATTGCAGGAAGAAGATACTGAAAAGCGGCAGGGATTCGCCAATGCTATTGCCTACTACATGAAACTTACGTATAGTAACTGGCATAAGGAATTAGTTCATGATGATAATATTCAAACTGAATTAGCATCTATTACAAAAGGAGAATTGGAGTTTAATAACAGGCCTTTTGTAAAACATAGGGTTGATAGCAGGGGCGATAGGGATGATTATGCAAGTGGAGGCAAATTTCGCAAAAATTTTGGGGCAAGAAATAATAACCGGAATAACCAAGGAAGAGATAACCGGAATAATAATAGAAATAATAAGTTTAAAAAAAGATATTAATCCAGGCAACTGATAAAATGCCCTGGCATACTAAGGTAATGTCAGGGTTTTTTATTTTTTAGAAGGTAAAATTTTTTACAATGAGCTCATTTCGGGTAACAGGTGCAAAAAAACTAAATGGAGAAATAACCCCCCAAGGCTCAAAGAATGAAGCATTACAAGTGATCTCAGCAGTTCTGCTTACTTCGGCAAAAGTTACTATTAATAACATACCCGATATTTTAGATGTGAATTTGCAGATAGAATTATTGGAAGAGCTGGGTGTTAAAATACAAAGAGTAAACAGACATAAAGGCATTTTTCAGGCAGATGATATAGATATTGAATATCTCCATAGTGATGCCTATTATAAAAAAAGCGGCAGGCTGAGAGGTAGTGTAATGCTTGCCGGCCCTATGCTGGCACGATTTAAAAAAGCATTTATTCCCAAACCTGGGGGAGATAAAATAGGAAGGAGAAGATTAGATACACATATTAATGGCTTTGAAAAACTGGGTGCAAAAATTTTATACGATACAGAGGATTCATTTTTTAATTTACAAACGGATGAGTTAAAAGGCACTTATATATTACTTGAAGAGCCTAGTGTAACTGGTACTGCTAACCTTGTAATGGCTGCTGTAATGGCTAATGGAATAACCACTATTTATAATGCAGCTTGTGAACCTTACATACAACAGCTTTGTAAAATGCTGATGCAGATGGGTGCAAAAATAAATGGCGTAGGTAGTAATATGCTTTCAATAGAAGGGGTGGATATTTTAACAGGAACAGAGCATACCATATTGCCCGATATGATTGAAGTGGGTTCGTTTATTGGCCTTGCAGCAATGACACAAAGTGATATTACAATTAAGAACGCAGGCATAAAAGATCTTGGAATAATCCCTGAAAAATTTCAGCAACTAGGAATAAAGTTGAATTTTAATGGAGATGATATCCATATTCCTGCACAATTTTCTTACGAGATACAAACTTTTTTAGATGGCTCTATTCTTACCATTTATGATCATCCATGGCCGGGGCTTACCCCCGATCTTTTAAGCATTATTTTAGTCGTGGCCACACAGGCTAAGGGTAGTGTATTGATACATCAAAAAATGTTTGAAAGCAGGCTGTTTTTTGTTGACAAAATAATCGAAATGGGCGCAAGGATTGTTTTATGTGATCCTCACCGTGCTGTAGTGGTGGGTTTAGAAAGAGTTAGTCCTTTAAAAGGAATTTCTATGAGCAGCCCGGATATTAGAGCAGGCGTAGCGCTGCTTATAGCTGCGTTAAGCGCAGAAGGTAAAAGTACTATTCAGAATATTGAACAGATTGACAGGGGTTATGAGAATATTGATGAAAGATTAAATAATTTAGGTGCGGAGATTAAAAGGGTCAATTAGTCATTGCGTCAATGGTCAATAAATATTTACCATATGCAAAATATAATGACAGTTGACATAATGACCAATGATTTTAAATAGAATCCGCATAATAAACAACACGCCGGGCATGAAGAAAGAATACCAAAAGATGATCGTCATCACTGCTCCTTCAGGGGCAGGCAAAACATCTATAGCCCGTCATTTAATGAAAGTTTTTCCGCAACTTTCCTTTTCAATTTCAGCAACTACAAGGCAGCCACGAACAAATGAAAAAAATGGTGTTGATTATTACTTTATATCTGTTGAGGAGTTTCAGAAAAAAATTTTGAACGAAGAGTTTGTAGAGTGGGAAATGGTTTATGAAGGAAAATATTATGGTACGCTAAAATCAGAACTAAAACGTATCTGGAGTATTGAGCAAATCCCTGTACTTGATATTGATGTGCAGGGTACTATTCATGTGCAGAAAGAATATCCTATAAATTCTCTTTTTATTTTTATTAAACCACCATCGGTAGATGAACTGAAAAGACGGCTTGAAAGCCGGGGTTCAGAAAGTGTTGAGTCACTTCAGGCAAGAGTTAGTAAGGCTGCCTATGAGCTTTCATTTACTAATCAATTCAGTAATGTTGTAGAGAATAATAACTTTGAAGCTGCGTGTATCGAGGCGGAAACAATAGTAAGAGACTTCATTAACCTGCCTGAAGGAAAGCAGATAATTAATAAATAATACCTCTTTCATTTATATATTTTTGTTATATGGATTGGATGGCTGTCATAGCGATTATTATTTCTCTGATCTTAATCGGTTTTTTTGCAGGTATTGAGATAGCATTTGTTTCAGTAAGTAAATTATCGGTAGAGCTCAAAAAAAAACAGGGTACTTATGTTGGCAGAATATGGGCAACCTATATGGAAAAACCTGCCAGGTTTATAGGTACTACTCTTATAGCGCTTAATATTTTATTGGTTGTGTACGGCTTGCTCTGGAGCGATATTCTTGTAGGTTTCTGGAAATTTTTAGGTATTGCTAATCCCTATATAAAGCTTGCCGCAGAAACGTGTTTGGCCACTTTAATTTTGCTTTTTTTTGAATTTATTTTCAAAGCTTTTTTCCGCGCCAAAGGGGATGTTATTATTGGCAGCAGTATAATTACATTTATTGTTCAATTCTTTTATTCAGTATTTGCATGGATAGCTTCCATCTTTGTAAATCTAGCTGAATGGATACTTAAATATATTTTCAACATTAAAATACATATAAGAAAAGAAGTGTTTACCAAAATTGACCTGGAGCATTTTATCCAGCAGAGCAAGGATAAAGACCCTGATGATACCGGCGAATTGAATAATGAATTATTTGAAAATGTTTTATCATTATCAGATATTAAAATGCGAGCCTGTTTAATCCCGAGAAAAGAAATTGAGGCAATTGACATTAACGCCTCCCTTAATAATGTAAAACAGCGTTTCATAGATACAAAGCTTTCGAAGCTTGTTGTTTATGAAGGTAATATAGATAATATCCAGGGATATATTCACCAGCTGGATATGTTTAAAAATCCTGAAAATCTGCGGTCAGTATTGTTGCCCATACCTACTGTGCCGGAAAGTATGAACGCAACTGATCTTATAAACAAATTTAGTAAGGAGAGAAAAAGCATTGCATGGGTAATTGATGAATTTGGCGGCACTGCAGGTATAGTAACTATGGAAGACTTGTTGGAAGAAATTTTTGGAGAAATAAAAGATGAATATGATACCGAAGAATTTGTAGAGAAGCAAATTTCATCAGATGAATATATTTTTAGCGGCAGACTGGAGCTGGACCATATTACAGATAAATATCACCTCCATTTCAGGCATAATGATGAAGCAGGAACACTCTCAGGGTATATTATCAGCAGGCATGAGGAAATTCCAAAACAGAAGGACAGGATAATAATTGATGATTATGAATTTGATATTTTAAATGTAAGTGAAACCAGAATCGAAACAGTTAAAATGAAACTGCTTAGGTGAGTCAATGGGGGCAATGCTCAATAAGTCTTTATCAATAACCTTTTAACTATTGACTAAGACTAATGATTAAGTGAAATGGTAATAACTGTCGATATGAAAGGTTCGGAAGAGTACCAGAATTTTATTTATCAAATCTTTAAAATAATATCTGCGCAACACCCAAAAAATTCTTTTCTTTTTATTTTTGATAAGCCATATAATCATTTTGTTCTTTCAGAAAATATAATCCCGGTTATTGTTCCAAAAAAAAATATTTCATTTTTATCAAAATTTAGGAGTAACTACAAAATTTCTTGTCTTTTTAAAAAATACCAGGCAGATGTATTTCTTACAAATGATATTTTGTTAAGAACTAAAGTGCGTCAATGTCTTATTGGCCTTGATAGGTTCAGTGCCAGGTCTTTAAAAAAAGCGCATTCAATTATAACCACTTCAGAATTTTCAAAAGCTCAAATCATTGAAAAATATAAACATGATGCAAATAGAATTGATGTTGTTTATAACACGGCTGATGAAAATCTTAAACCCATTGAATTAGAAGATAGAGAATACATAAAACGAAAATATTCAGACGGAAATGAATATTTTTTGTTTTTAGTCGAAAATTATTCAAAAACTACATTTTTGAATTTATTAAAGGCTTTTTCTGTTTTCAAAAAGTTGCAGAAAAGCAATATGTATTTATTGGTTACATCTAAAAAGAAGATGGCTAAAGAAATTTATGAAATGGTGCACCTATATAAATTTAAAACTGAAGTTATGCTGCTGGAAAATATAAGTAAGAAAGAATCAGCCGGGCTTACAGGAGCTGCTTATGCATTTGTTCATCCATTTATCAGTAAAGGATATTTACCGGTATTAGAAGCAATGAAATGTAATGTTCCGGTAATTGCAGCTGCCAATGAGGAAATTATTGAAATATGCGGTGATGCAGCATTATACTTTAATAATAACGATAATAAAGACATTGCTGATAAAATGATGCTGATCTATAAAGATGAAAACCTAAGAGAGCGGTTAATTGAAAAAGGAAAAAATCAGGTAAAAAAATATGGTTGGGATAAAGCGGCGGCGGGGCTTTGGCAGAGTATTGAGAAAGCAGTTAACTAATATTTATCTTTGCACTCTTATGAATCAATCTTCAATAAAAATAGATGTACTCCTTGATCCCAATAAAGTTCCCCAGCAAATAAGCTGGAGTGCAACAGACAGCAGCTCTGATATGAAACAAAAAGCAAAAGCGATGTGTATAGCTTTTTGGGATGGCGCAGACAAAACAGCATTACGTATTGACCTCTGGACAAAAGACATGATGGTAGATGAAATGGCAGATTTTTTTTACCAAATGTTTTCTTCGATGGCAGATACGTATAAAAGAGCCACTCAACAGAAAGAACTCAGCGATGATATTAAGAAGTTTGCAAATGAGTTTTATAAAAAATTTAGAGAATCGCAATTAAAAAATAGTCAATAAGTCATTGAGTCATTAATACCTTTTCTGCATATAATGACTAATGACCATTGACCCAATGACTAAAAATTAAGACATGGCTTTAGAAGAAAAAATAATGAGCGATCTGAAAGCTGCAATGCTTGCTAAAGATGAAAAATCCCTCCGCTCTTTAAGAGCTATTAAAGCCGCTATCATCATAGCAAAGACTTCAGAAGGAGCAGGTGGTGTTTTAAAAGAAGAGGATGAAATTAAATTACTTCAAAAGTTGGTTAAGCAAAGAAAAGATTCATTGGAAATATTTGAAAAGCAAAACAGGGAAGATCTTGCCCAAAAAGAAAAAGAAGAGATAGAAGTAATTGAAAAATTTCTTCCCAAACAAATGTCACAGGAAGAATTGAAAGTAATAATTGGATCCATAGTTAAAGAAAGCGGTGCAACTGCACCTGCTGATATGGGGAAAGTAATGGGTTTAGTAAATAAACAATTAGCCGGCAAAGCAGATGGAAAAACCATTGCACGAATTGTATCTGAATTTTTAGCCTTGTAAATAATTTTCTTTTAATCAATAGGTCAATAGCCAGTAAGTCATTTATATCGTACCTGGTACTACTTACATTATACATCAATTATGATAATCGATATTGCCTTTGTTATAATAATGATACTTGCCATTTTTAAAGGATTTAAAAAAGGTTTGATAGTAGGTATTTTTTCATTGCTTGCTTTTATTATTGGACTTGCCGCTGCATTAAAGTTATCGGTTGTTGTTGCAGAATATTTAAAAGATAGTGCGGGTGCTTTTGCCAAATGGCTACCTCTTATTTCTTTTATGCTTGTTTTTATAGCAGTTATATTATTGGTGGGGCTGCTCTCCAGGGTTATAAAAAAAACGGTGCAGTTTGCCATGCTTGGCTGGCTGGATAAGATGGGAGGAATAATTCTTTATGTAATTATTTATACAATTATTTTCAGTGTTATTTTATTTTTTGCAGCTAAGCTTTTGTTGATTCAACCAACAACCATACACGATTCTAAAATTTATCCATACGTTTCACCATGGGGGCCCAAAGTAATAGATAACTTTGGAAAAATAATTCCCATTTTTAAAGATATGTTTGTTCAGTTACAGGATTTCTTTGGTAACATGGCCAAAAAAGCTTCGTGATAAATTATTCATCTTATTTATTTCCATACTATTTTGCATAGAAACAATTATTTTTAGGATGCCATAATTATTGCTCTTAATAAAAAAATGAGTTACGAAATAAAAAAAGAAGGCAAATTTAAATATTTAGAAGAAGGGCAAGGAGAGCCCCTTGTGCTGTTGCATGGGCTTTTTGGAGCACTAAGTAATTTTAAAGATCTTATAGAACATTTCAGGCATACAAACAAAGTCGTTGTTCCTATGCTTCCGTTGTTTGAGCTTGATCTGCTTAATACATCGGTAGGGGGGCTCCAAAAATTTGTACATAAGTTTATAGAGACAAAAAATTATAAGAATATCCATTTGTTAGGAAATTCGCTTGGCGGGCACGTGGCTCTTATCTATACCTTGAAACATCCTGAGAGATTAAAATCATTGATACTCACTGGAAGTTCAGGCCTGTTTGAAAATGGAATGGGAGATAGTTATCCCAAGCGGGGTGATAAGGAATATATACGGAAAAAAACCCAGCTAACTTTTTATGATCCTGCAATGGCTACTGAAGAACTGGTAAATGAATGCTTTGAAATAACCAATAACAGGATCAAGGTTATTAAAATAATTGCATTAGCCAAGTCTGCCATACGAAATAATTTGGGGGAAGAAATAAGCCAGATAAAACAACCCACCTGTTTAATCTGGGGAAATAATGATACAATTACACCTCCTTTTGTGGCAAAAGAGTTTAACAAATTAATTCCTAATAGCGAGCTGCATTTTATTGATAAATGTGGTCATGCCCCAATGATGGAGGTTCCTGAAGAGTTTAACAAAACACTGGATGGGTTTTTAGCAAAATTAAAGAACCCGGTTGCAACAGTTCATTAGTTTTTACTGTCTTTGTATAAAACAATCTATCATTAATTTCGTTTAAGTATTTTATCAGGTACATGTTAGCAATAGAATTAAACAATAATATTATTCCACGGCTTCAATTAGAAGACACTGTTGGCAAAGCCTTACAGTTAATAAACGATTTTAAAGTATCTCATCTTCCGGTAGTTTCAGAAGACAAATATTTAGGCCTGATAAGCGAACAAGATCTGTTAGATGCAAATAATCAAAAGATGCACGTTCGGTTGCTGCAGGATGAATATATTGATGTGTCCATAAAAGAAAATGAACATTTTCTGCAGGCAGTAAATATCAGTAATGAATATCAAACATCTGTAGTGCCCGTAGTAAATGAAGAAAAGGAATTTCTTGGGAGTATAAGCGGCCAAAACCTTCTTAGAATTTTAGGCAGTTTTTCTGGAGCGCAGGAAATAGGAGGTATTATTGTTTTAGAAATGGAAAGAAGTCAGTTCACAATTTCAGAAATAAGCCGGATAGTAGAAAGTAACGAAGCAACAGTATTACATCTTAATACTACCATTCAGCCGGCAACCGGATTGCTTACAGTTACTATTCATATTAACAAGAAAGAAGTTTCAACAGTAGTGGCTGCATTTGAGAGATATGAATATGATGTGATTTATTTTTTTGGAGAAGAAAAATTTGAAAACGAAATTCATAGCAATTATCGTCATCTTATGAATTACCTGGATATTTAAGTTAGTTGCCCCGTTCTCTTCTAAATGATTAAATTTACACACAATTTTTTCAATTTTTCCTTCGCAAGTATCTGTGATAACTTTGAAAACACCTCCTGCAAAATTTTTTAAACAAACGATCGCAATTTTTATATTGATTTGTATTAGTCAATATTCATTTGCTCAAAAAAATAATGAAACAGCTACTCTATATTTACAATCGCTGATTACTGCTGATTCTGCAGCCTCCCTTCACCTGAGAAAAGTTTCAATTACCGGGAATAAAAAAACAAGAGATTATATCATCTTAAGAGAAATGCAGTTAAAACCAGGAGATTCTATTCCTGCAATTAATTTAATCAATCTTTTAGAAAAAGACAGACAGCGTATATATAACCTGATTCTTTTTGTAGATGTAGTGGCAGAGCCTGTTTTTATCAGTGCTTCAGAATTTGATATTAATATTACAGTAAAAGAGCGTTGGTACATATTTCCTTTACCTGAGTTACAATTTGTTGATGGCACCTTTAATGAATGGCTGATGAAGTATAAAGGTGATTGGAACAGGTTAAACTATGGTGTAAAGTTTACTCATCATAATTTAACCGGACGAAAAGATCAGCTACGGCTTCATTTCCTTAATGGTTATACAAAAACTGTATCATTCAATTACCGGGCACCTTATGCAAATGAGGAATTAACCCATGGTTTCTCTGTAGGTGGTGGTTATTTTCAAAACAGAGAAATGGTGTATAAAACCAGTTATGACAATGAGGTTGTTTTTTTTAAGAGGAAAAATTTTGTAAGAAAAGCATTGGAAATTCAGTTAGGATATAGCATAAGAAAAGGACTAAAAATATCTCATTCCTTCAATCTTAATTATACGCACTTAAACATTGATGATTCTATTATTTCAGAAACTTATAATAAAAATTATTTTAATAAACCCACTTCAAAAATTGGTTATGTTGATCTTTTTTATACACTTGGATATAGTGATGTAAATAATATTTTATATCCGCTTACAGGGCTTTCCGGTAGTATTGGAATAGGAAAAAGAGGACTTGGCTTTACCGGAGGTATAAATGTATTTTTTATAGATGGCCAGTATAATAAATACTTGTCTTTAGGTAAAAAATGGTATGCAAGCGTACAACTCCAGGGGAATATTAAATTACCCTTTAAACAGGCGTATATAAACCAACAGGCTCTTGGTTATAATAATAGATACGTCCGTGGACTGGAATATAAAGTAATAGATGGGGTTGCATATGCTATATCAAAGTTTAATCTGAAAAGAGAAATATTCAATTTTACTATAAATACAATTTTTAAAAAATCTAAAACACTTAATAAAATTCCTTTTCGCATTTACGCAAAAACTTTTGCTGATATGGGTTATAGTTATAATAAGGAAGAGTTTGTTACAAGACTGAATAATACGTTTTTAGGCAGTACAGGTATAGGCCTGGATATTGTAACCATTTATGATTTGCAAATTCGTATAGAGTATAGTTTGAATCAATTAGGTCAAAAGAGATTATTTTTACATAACGAGAAAGGATTTTAATACTTCATTTAAATTCTCTGCACAAATTTTTCTAAATGCGGATAGCTATATATAGCAGGGGTTTGGATGCTGATCACCAAAATGGAATAAAATTATTATTAAGTGAATTAACAGCTTATAAAATTGAACCGGTAATTTTTCAGGATTTTTTTAATCAATTTTATTCTACTATCAATTTTGGTGATAAATATTCCACTTTTAATTGCTCTGAAGATCTCATAGATGATATTGATTGTATTATAAGCCTTGGTGGTGATGGCACTTTACTCGACACAGTAACTTTTGTAAGGGATACCGGTATTCCTGTTCTTGGAATAAATTATGGAAGGCTTGGCTTTTTAGCAAGCATTGGTAAGGATGAATTACATACAGCTGTAGAGGCTTTGGTTAAGAGAACGTATATGCTCGACAAGAGAACACTGTTGCATCTTGATGCGAATATGCCCTTGTTTGATAAAGTGCCTTATGCTTTAAATGAAATAACCATACATAAAAAAGATACTTCACCAATGATAAAAATTCATACCTACCTTAATGGCGAATTTTTAAATACTTATTGGGCTGATGGATTGATTGTAGCAACACCCACAGGCTCTACCGGTTACTCATTAAGCTGTAATGGGCCGGTAATTTTCCCTGAATCAGCAAGTTTTGTTATTACACCTATATCCCCTCACAATCTTAATATCAGGCCTATAATTGTACCCGATAATAATATAATTTCCTTTGAGATAGAAGGACGCACAGATGGATTTCTGTGTACCCTCGATAGCCGAAGGGAAATTGTAGACAAAGATGTGCAGCTTGCTGTAAAAAAAGAATCTTTTGGTATTAATCTTATCCGGCTTAATGAGAATAATTTTTTACAGACACTGCGTAATAAATTATCCTGGGGATTGGATAAAAGGAATTGAATTATAAAACTTCCAATTATCTTCATAATAAAAACTTATCTTTTTCGTTTATTTTCACTCCATGATAAATAAATCACCGTTACTATTTACCATCCTTTTATTTTTAAATATAAATAATGCAAAGGCGCAGTTCTCTGATGTACAGGAAGGTCAATTCGGATTCACTATTGGTGCTGCTCATTATTTTGGAGATTTAAATAACAGGGCTGCTTTTAACCGCCCAAAAATTGCCATTGGAGGTTTTTTCAGAAAGCAATTTGGAGATTATATCGGGCTAAGGATTTCCGGGCATTATGCTCAATTAGGGTATAGCGATGTTTATAGTAAAGATGATTTTCAAAAATCCCGAAATTTAAGTTTCAATTCCAATATCTGGGAAATTGCGTTACAGGGTGATTTTAATTTTTTTAAATTTATTCCTGATGATCCGGGTCATCTTTTTACACCCTATGTTACATTAGGGATTGGGGTTTTTGGATTTGATCCATATGCCTATTATCAAAATGAAAAAATTCTTCTTCGCCCGTTAAATACTGAGGGCCAGACTTTCTATTTAGATAGAAAAGCATATGGTACTACAGCACTTTGTTTTCCTATCGGGATAGGTTTTAAATATAGTATCAGTCAAAATTTAAATTTATCTTTTGAAGTTGCACATCGTTTTACCCGTACAGATTATTTAGATGATGTAAGCACAACTTATATTGGGATAGATAAATTTCCCTCTGCCAGCGGCATACCATCAATTGCATCAATTATGCAGGATCGTTCTTTTGAAACCGGAGAGCCTATAGGAGTTGAAGGCAGGCAGAGAGGATGGAGTAAACAAAGAGATCAGTATCTTATTGCTGAAGTTGGATTATCTTTTAATTTAACTTCGTATAAATGCCCTACCGTTAATCCCTGATATTTAATAAGTATTACATTTGCAACAAGTCAGGCCCATTGCCTGACTTAAATTTTTAACCTTAGTGCCTAAAGAAGATATTGATATTGAAAAGCTTCCCCGTCACATCGCAATCATTATGGATGGAAATGGCAGATGGGCAAATGAAAAAGGTGAAGACCGGCTTTTCGGACATTTTCATGGGGTAGAAAGTGTACGGGATATAGTAGAAGGATGTGCGGAATTACGAGTTCAATATCTTACCCTATATGCATTTAGTACAGAAAACTGGGACAGGCCAAAAGATGAAGTGACAGGCTTAATGGAATTACTTATTGATACCATACGCCAGGAAGTTCCAACACTTAATAAAAATAATATCAGGTTGCATGTTATCGGAAACTTTGAGATGTTGCCTGATGCTGCAAAAAAAGAGTTGGATGAGGCAATAGGCGAAACAAAAAATAATACCGGTCTTAATCTTATAATGGCTTTAAGCTACAGCAGCAGATGGGAATTAACAGATGCCGTTAAAAAAATAGCGGCAGATGTAAAAAACAATAAGCTCAATCCAGCAGATATTACCCAAGATATCCTGCAACAATATTTAAGTACTGCACCATTTCCTGATCCCGAATTGATGATAAGAACAAGCGGGGAATTCAGGATAAGTAATTTTTTATTATACCAGTTAGCATATGCTGAATTATATTTTACAGATACCTTATGGCCTGATTTCAGAAAGGAAAATTTATACGCAGCCATTATTGATTACCAGCAAAGAGAACGAAGATTTGGTAAAACCACACAACAGATAAAAAACAATACAGAACAGGTTTTATAAGGGTTTTGTTAAACTATTTAACAAATACTTTTAATTATTGCCAGTATCTTGCCCACCTGATAAATTGATTTTTAATGCCGAAATTTTACCTGTATTCTTTCTTCATTGTCATCCTTTTAATTACCAAAACCACCAGCGCTCAAATTGGTAACGACACACTTCCTACATCTGTAAATGTTGAGCTTGAAAATATCTTTAATTCTAAAACTCCTCAGCAATATACAATTGCAGGTATACAAGTTACAGGTACGCAATCTTTTGATCCCAATCTTATAGTTTCAATTTCCGGTATAGCTGTTGGAGATAAAGTAACCATTCCGGGTACGGATGCCTTTAGTAAAGGAATAAATAATTTATGGAAGCAAAATCTTATATCAAATGTAGAAATATATTTTACCAGGCTTGTTGGAAAAAACCTGTATGTGGAAATTAATATAACAGAGAGGCCACGATTATCTAATTTTAAATTTGTTGGAATTAAAAAAGGAGAAGCCGACGACCTTGTAACTAAAACGGGATTGATAAAGGGAAGGGTTGTTACCGAAAACATGAAACGTACTGCTGCAGATAACATCCGTAAATTTTTTGTAGACAAGGGTTATAGAAATATAGATGTGCAGGTTGCAGAAAAAAAAGACACTGGGGCTGCAAATGTTGTTTTATTAACTTTTATTGTGGACAAGAAAAACAGGGTAAGGGTAAATGAAATAAATTTTGCAGGTAATGAAAATGTTCAGGATACCAGGCTTAAAAAGCAGATGAAGGGAACTAAAGAAAAAAGCCGGCTTACATTATATCCTTCAAATGATACAAATCCTTATGGAGAAAAAAACGATACACTTGGTTTTAGAAATTATTTAAAAGAGAACGGTTATTTATCTGTATCAAAAACAAAGGAACTCATTGATCCATATTTCCGTTTTAAATTATTTTCTTCGGCAAAATTCAATGATAAAAAATACATAGAGGACAAAAACAAAATACTGGATTTTTATAATTCCCAGGGTTTTAGAGATGCGGTAATTGTTGCTGATACTCAGTATTATAATAATAAAGGCGATATGAACATAGCCATAAAATTGCAGGAAGGCCGTAAATATTATTTTGGAAATACAACATGGCGTGGCAATACCAAATATTCTGATTCATTATTAAATGCTTTTCTGGGCATTCAAAAAGGAGAGACATATAATGTTGAAACGCTTAATAAAAGATTGGGCAAACAGGCTTCGCCTGAAGGGGGAGACATAAGCAGCTTATACATGGATGACGGTTATTTATTCTTCAGGATAGACCCCGTTGAAACTGCGGTATATAATGATACTATCGATCATGAAATAAGAATTGTTGAAGGCCCGCAAGCAACCATTGGAAATGTAACCATAAGTGGTAATGATAAAACAAAAGAATACGTTATTCGCCGGGAGTTAAGAACTATACCCGGAGAAAAATTCAGTCGTGCAGATATCATTCGTACTCAAAGAGAATTATCTCAGTTAGGATTTTTTAATCCTGAAAAAATTAATCCGGGTGTTGTTCCTAACGCTGATAATGGAACGGTAGATATTAACTGGGGCCTGGAAGAAAAATCATCTGACCAGCTGGAACTATCTGCAGGCTTTGGAGGAGGTATTGGCTTAACCGGCACACTTGGGGTAACGTTTAATAATTTTTCTATCAATAATATTTTTAAAAAAACAGCATGGTCTCCCTTGCCTACAGGCGATGGGCAAAAACTTAGTTTAAGAGTTCAGAGCAATGGTAAAGCATTCCGTTCTTATAATTTTTCATTTACTGAACCGTGGTTAGGAGGCAAAAGAAGAAATTCCTTTACAGTAAGTTATTATAATACTAAATATGCAAATGCATACGATCCCTTTACGGGTGGGTATAATCGTGATTATGCAGATTCATCTTTCATAAAAACAACAGGGGTTGGAATTTCTTTAGGCAAACAATTAAAATGGCCGGATGATTATTTTTCACTGGTATATTCCCTGAATTTTCAACAATATATTTTGAGGAATTATAATATTTTCCCGGGACTAAAAACCGGTAATTCAAACAATGTTAGTTTTAAAGTAACACTTGCACGCAGCTCCGCAGGCCCTAATCCTATCTTTCCTACCAGCGGCTCCAATTTTGCATTAAGTGTACAGGTAACACCTCCATATTCATTATTCAGAGATATTGCCTTATACAGTGACCCTGTTCAAAAGTATAAGTACGTTGAATTTCATAAAGAACGTTTTAATGCAGAATGGTATGTGCCTATTGGAAAAGCCCATGGGGCAGAAAAAAATAAACAGTTCGTATTAAAAACTGCTGCTAAATTTGGTTTTCTCGGACGTTATAATACCAAAATTGAAACTTCGCCATTTGAACGTTTCCAGTTAGGAGATGCAGGATTAAGCAATAATTTTGCTTTGTTGGGATACGATATTATTGCACACAGGGGATATCCTGTATATGATAATACTGATCCAAAAATTAACCCTGATCAAAGTAGTGCAAAAGAATTCTTCCCTATATTCAATAAATATGTACTAGAATTAAGATATCCCTTTACCACAGCGGCCAGCAGTACAATTTATGGACTTGCATTTTTTGAAGCAGCTAATGGGTGGTATAAATTCAAGGATTATAATCCATTCAAACTTCGCCGCTCTGTTGGCGTAGGTATGCGGTTCTTTTTACCAATGTTCGGTTTGTTAGGGTTTGATTATGGCATTGGATTAGACAGAATACGGGCAGGTGAACCATTAAAAAGTGCAGCAAAATTTACTTTCATGCTCGGGCAGGAGCCTGAGTAAAGTAATATACAGGTATAAATGATAAAGAATATACTATTTTCTGTTTTCTTGATCGGAGCAATTTTTAATTGCAGCGCTCAACGATATGCTGTAATAGATTCGAAATATATTTTGCATAAGTTGCCGGAATATAGATCAGCCCAACAAAGGCTGGATCAATTTAGCGAGCAATGGCAGCAGGAAATTGATAAAAAATCAGCCGAACTGGATAAGATGTATAAACAGTTTGATGCTGAACAGGTAATGCTTAGCGATGAGTTAAAGAAAAAAAGAGAAGATGAATTATTTAACCGGGAAAAGGAATTAAGTAACCTTCAAAAAAAAAGATATGGATATGAAGGTGATATTTTCAAAAAGAGACAGGAACTCATTAAACCAATACAGGATAAAGTATATAACGCTATTCAAAGATTGGCCATCGCAAAATCTTATGATTTTATATTGGATAAAAGTGAAGGGATAACCGTTATCTTTGCCGACCCAAAACTGGATAAGAGTGATGATGTGTTAAGAGAATTGGGAGTGCGATAATTGCCTATCACAAGTATAGTGCTGTTAATTAATTGCAAAACAGAAAAAGCGGTGCAGCTTAAATAAAGATTTTAAACACTATAAATAAATAACAAAAAGAAAAAATGAAAAAGTTTATTACACTCGGATTAATTGCAATGGGAATTTTTGGAATATTAAATACCGGTAAAGCCCAGGTTAAGATCGGCTATATAAGCGCCGATGAAATTATTGTTTCAATGCCGGAAGCAGCCAAAGTGGATACGGCCTTAAATCAGTTCCAACAATCCTTATATCAAAATGCCCAGGATAAGCAAAATGCTTTTAATGATGCCGTGGCAAGATTTTACAAAGATTCAGCTACCATGAATCCAAGTTTGAAAGAAGTAAAAAGAACTGAACTTCAAAAGCAGGTTCAGGAGCTTAGTGGTGCAGAACAACAAATTCAACAACAGTTTGAACAAAAAAGACAGGAATTATCTCTACCAATTCAAAGAAGATTACAGGCTGCTATTCAGGACGTGGCAAAAGAAAATGGTTATACATATGTATTTCCAAGAGAAGCTTTATTAGTTGCCCCTCCCGGAGATGATATTGCTGCTCTGGTAAGAAAGAAATTAGGTATTAAAGCAGCGGCTCCAAAAACGACTCCTACAATTCCAAAAAAGTAATTTAATTACCGATAAATAATTAAAAGCCATCCGCCGGTTGACGTATGGCTTTTTACTTTTGATAAATGAGCGGTAAACCTATTGGCGTTTTCGATTCAGGTTATGGAGGCTTAACAATATTGAAAGAGCTGGTAAATAGTCTTCCCGAATATGATTATTTATACCTTGGAGACAATGCCCGTGCGCCCTATGGTACCCGAAGCTTTGAGGCAGTTTATCAATATACTTTACAATGTGTAAAATGGTATTTGAATCATGGTTGTCCCCTGGTGATCCTTGCCTGTAATACTGCTTCGGCCAAGGCTTTAAGAACAATTCAGCAAAAAGATCTTCCGGCAATAGCTCCAGATAAAAGAGTTTTAGGTGTTATCAGGCCAACAGCTGAAATTATTGGTTACAATACTAAAACCAATACTATCGGAATTTTAGGCACTAATGGCACTGTACAATCTGAGTCATATCCTATTGAAATCAAAAAATTTTTTCCCGCAGTAAAAGTTTTTCAACAGGCGTGTCCCTTATGGGTTCCCTTAGTAGAAAGTAATGAATATAATACTGAAGGGGCTGATTTTTTCATAAAAAAAGATATAGATAACCTTATTAATCAGTCTAAAGAAATAGATACCATTTTGCTTGCCTGTACTCATTATCCTCTCTTATTTGATAAGATCAGGCGTTTAACTCCTTTAAATATTAATATTATCTCGCAGGGGGAAATAATAGCTGAAAGCTTAAAAGATTACCTATGCCGGCATCCGGAAATAGATAAAAAATGTGGCAAGAATTCTAACGTAGATCTATATACAACTGATTCTGCAGAAGATTTTGACAGGCACAGCACAGTTTTTTATGGAAAAAGTTTAAAATCCATTCATATTGATATTCGTTGAAATTATCTTGCATAAGCGACCAAAAATCTTTCCATATGAGACTTTTGGACAAATAATTTTATTACCTTTGCCCCCCTTTCACAATCATCAGGAATGGTGTCCTGTTGTTAAAAATCGAAATTGTTAATTTGTAAAGGAAAATTTTAATAAAATGCCCGGAAAAAAAAGAACCTATCAACCACATAAACGCCGCAGAAAAAGTGTTCATGGTTTTCGTAAACGCATGGAAACAGCGAATGGCCGTAAAGTATTAGCAAGCAGAAGAAAAAAAGGAAGGCATAAACTTTCTGTTTCTGATGAGCATGTTGATAAAAAATAATTCCTTACCCCTCTACATAAGGAGAGGGGTTGGGGTGAGGTAATAATTTATAGTCCCGGCAAGTGCGGGACTTTTTTTATTCATGCGATTCTCTCCAATTGCTATCGGCGATATCGAAGAATATAAAGATATTTGTTGAAAAAGATCATCATAGAACAACGATATACATTTAAAAAAGAAGAAAGGCTTAAAAGTCGTAAGCTTATTGAAGTTTTGTTTAAGCAGGGCATTTCATTTTCTAATTTTCCATTCAGGGTATTATATATTTTTTCTAAAGAAAATATTACTCCATTACAAAGTGGTTTTGCTGTAAGCGGGAAATATTTTAAGAAAGCAGTTGACAGAAACAGGATAAAAAGATTAGTTAGAGAAGCTTACCGGTTACAAAAAAGTTCGTTAACTGAAAACTTAATGAAAAGTAATAAATGTATGGCAGTATTTTTCATTTATACAGGCAATTCTATTCCGGAGTATAAAGAAGTAGCTGAAAAAATGCAAGCTGTTTTAAAACGATTAAATAAAATTGCTGATGAAGGCATTGCTGCAAATACTTAGTCTTCCGTTTATATTTTTAATAAAATTATACCAGTGGATCATCTCACCGTGGTTGGGTCCCCAATGCCGGTTTACTCCTACGTGTTCACAATATGGAATCGAAGCCTTTAAAAAATATGGAGCTATAAAGGGGTTGTGGCTTACCATAAAAAGAATTGCGAGATGCAATCCGTGGGGCGGACACGGCCATGATCCTGTGCCGTAATTGTCTGAACCATGATTTATGGGATTATAGGATTATTGGGATAAAGAAGGCCAATATTCATTGCCCTCTTTTTATTAAATCACTAAGGAAAAAAATCCGCAACAAAAATAAATGCTGCGGATAGAAATGAATATTTGCAAGTTCCCTTAGGATTTAGGGTTTAAATCTCTCAGCCACCTTTTTCCAATTCACCACATTCCAGAAAGCGTTTAAATAATCTGCACGCTTATTTTGATATTTTAGATAATAGGCATGTTCCCAAACATCGCAACCAAGTATTGGTGTGCATTTACATTCACCTACGTCCATTAAAGGATTATCCTGGTTTGGTGTTGAGCAAATTACCAGTTTACCATTTTGTGAACCAAGCCATGCCCATCCGCTTCCAAAACGTGTTATTCCTGCTGCATTAAATTTTTCTTTAAACCCCTCGAATGAGCCGAATGATTCATTGATCGCATCCGCTAACCTTCCTTCCGGATTTCCACCTGCACCGGGTGCAAGGCTTTCCCAGAAGAAAGTATGATTCCAGTGTCCGCCGCCATTATTTCTAACAGCAGGACTGATACTTCCGGCATTCTTCATTAATTCTTCAATACTTTTATTTTCGTTTTCTGTTCCTGCAATTGCTTTATTTAAATTATCAACGTAAGCCTGGTGATGCTTATCATGATGGATCTGCATTGTTTGTTTATCGATGTGTGGCTCTAATGCTTCGTAAGCGTAAGGCAGAGCCGGTACTGTAAATGCCATAAAATATGTTTTAATGTTATAAAATGATTGACTGCAAATTTACCTGTATAATATTGTAAAAGATTAAGGTAATAAATTATTTCCTTATCACGACAATCCCCTCTCCAAAGGAAATGGTAAGGGTGAGGTCATCTTCTTGCTTTAAAAAATTGTTTTATTAATGCTGCGCATTCATCTTTGCAAATACCGCTTACAATTTCAGTTTTTGGATGGAAAGGATTTTTAAATCCTGGGTTCAGATATTTTCTATAGCCATTTTTTTCGTCATCGGCCGCATAAACAATTCTACTGATTTTCCCCCAATACATAGCCCCTGCACACATAAGGCAGGGCTCAATGGTAACATATAAAGTTGCTTCGGGTAAATATTTAGCTCCTAAAAAATTATAAGCAGAAGTAAGCGCAATAATTTCGGCATGGGCTGTAGAATCGCTTAATCTTTCTACCTGGTTATGTGTACGGGCAATAATCTTATCCTGCATAACAACAAGGGCACCAATAGGCACTTCGCCATCCAAATAAGCTTTATGGGCTTCTTTTAATGCATGCCTCATATAAAATTCGTCGCTTTCCGGCATGTTTTGCTGCGGTTTAGAACAAATTTAGGGGTAATGCGGCAGGAAATTTGAAATGGTTTTAAGAGCTAAAATTTACTATATGGCAACTTTAAATAAAAAATCAGGGAATAATAAAAAGAAGCAAACTGTAGATACATCGAGAACCTCTAATCAGGGGCGGAAGCTGGCATTAGGTGGAAGTAAAGAAACAGATAATAAAGGTAGACCTACTTCGGATATTCTTCGGCCTGAAGAAGATAAAACAACTAAAAGAACCGGAAGAAACATGTAGAATTGTGGTATTATGAGTATTTTAAGATCAATAGCCACAAAATTCTACAGGCTTCGGATGAAAATTTCAAAGCAAACGGGATTAGGCATTGGTATAACTACAAATAAAATGAAAATAGATTCCCCGGAAAGCTTTTACAGTTTTGTCGCAACATCTAATAGTGGCGAAGTAGTAAACTTTGAAGAATTCCGGGGCAAAAAAATTTTACTTGTTAACCTTGCCAGTCAATGTGGGTTTACACCACAATACAAAGAATTGGAACAGCTTTACAGGCAGGATAAAGATGAAATTACTATACTTGGTTTTCCTTCAAATGATTTTGGCGGGCAGGAGCCAGGTACCGATGAAGAAATTGAAGACTTTTGTAAAATAAATTTTGGTGTAACCTTTCCGTTATTTCATAAAGATCATGTTACAGGAAATAATAAACAACCTGTATATCGATGGCTAACAGATGCAACTAAAAATGGCTGGAATAACAGGGAACCTTCCTGGAATTTTTATAAATACCTTATTGATGAAAAGGGTAATCTGGATAAAATATTTTCATCTTCTGTATCGCCCATTGAAATTTTTAAAAAAGATTTGCATTAATCTTTAACTATCCAATCCTGTTTTTTATATCTAACTTTAGGTATATAAAATTTGTCAGTTATGTCACCATTTAATTTATCAAAGCCAATTGCAATTGGATGCGATCATGCAGGATTTGAATACAAGGAAGACATTATTTCTTTTTTGGAAGGCAAGGGATTGGAATATAAGGATTTTGGTACCTATTCTATTGATTCTGTAGATTATCCTGACTTTGCCCATCCTGTAGCAACTTCTGTTGAAAACAATGAAACCGCTTTTGGTATATTACTTTGTGGTAGTGCCAATGGTGTAGCTATTACCGCTAATAAACATCAACATATAAGAGCAGCTATTTGCTGGGGCGAAGAACTTGCTGAACTAGCCAGAAAACATAATGATGCAAATATAATATGTCTTCCTTCCCGATTTGTAAGAGAAGGCGATGTAGAAAAAATGCTTGATATATTTATGCATACGGAGTTTGAGGGCGGCAGGCATGAAGGGCGCAAACGGAAAATCGCATGCTCTTAAAAAACGGATTATCATCTGATAGTAGCGTTGTAAAATGTTTGCCTTCATAAAAAAAGGTTAATACATTATAACATGCAGCTATACAGTAAGTATTTGCTATCTTAATTGAAGGTTGGCTGCTTACGGACCCCTCAATGGGAACTATTTTTGCATTAGAGCAATATATTATGAAGAATTTTTTTTACTCACTTATAACCTTACTGATCCCCATTTTCACCTTCGCCTATGGGGATACAACAAATGTTCCTTTAAAAAGGCAGCTATTTCATGATAAAATAAAAGCTGAACAACAAAAAGCCGATAAAATAGATGGCAAAATAGATGGCATTATAAAAGTATCTGCTTTAGAGGAAGTAAATATGCAGGTTACAGATGCAATTATAAGAAAAGTAAATAAATTAAGAAATGATGTAGAGCTTAACCAGGTACTTGATACTGATAACGAGAAAAAAAGATATTTAAGATATATAGAAAATCTCGTAAAAAGTTTTACAACAAACGTTAAATCCCACAAGCTTGCACCTACACTTACGCCTCAATTGGTAAGCAATTTCACCGATATTTTAAAGGCCAATCTCATGGGAGAAAATATGGCATCTTATATTAGTCAGGCTCATTACAATGTTGGTGTTATTAACTCGGAAATTTTTAAAGAAAATCCCGGATATAAAGAAACAAGAAAAATATTATTTTTAAAGTATATCGAACTCCATCCGGATAAAATTTTATCAAGTATTGGCCCTTATGTAGATGAGCCATTTGCTGATGAACTTGTAATGACCGCCTATCGCAGAAGCCCCGTTCAAATATATAACTATGCACAGGCAATAAGCAGTCCCCAAGGGAAGTTGATAAAAAGAAACCCGGATAACCGAATTAAAACAATTGTTCAGCTAAGTAGCAGGAAAGATGCTTTATTTTATTTTCCTTTTTTAGATGACCTTATCAGTGGAAAGCAAACAATAGAAAGTATATCCAAATTCGTTGGAACTGATAGTACAAAATATGATAGTGTAGGATATTATAAATTATTAGTAAAAACTCAAATTGATTATTATAGCCGGTTGGTTAATAAGGATACACCTGTAGCAATGCTTGGTGTAAACGGGTTAACGGATATGCTTAAAAACAGGGCTATACTTCATTTTGTTACACCAATTAATAACCTGCATGATGTTAGTAATCCGGCAATAAGATTTAAAGCAATTGCGCCGCTTGATCCCAGGGATCTTTATTATATGCTGGTATTAAGTGAAAACGACATTTATACATCAAGCTATAAGCATGCATTTGATTATATGCTTAATCGAATGGGTAAAAGGCCCCACGGAGATTCATTGCTTATGTCAGTGAATTTTGATCATTTTAAAAAGTTCATAAAAATGGCAGCAGGCTATAACAGGCTGGATACATTTTTAAGAACTATGAAAAATAACTCAGAAACATTAATGAAAGGATTTGTTGCCAATTTAGAAAGTTCATCATCAGAAGATGATTTTGAAGATGCGGTAGATGTTGCAGATTCTTATGGCAGTATCCGTAACCCTGTACTGCTTAGGTCTATGCTTAAATATGTGTCAGATAATGAACAGCGGTGCATAAAAAATGGAAATGCGCGGGGTATAAAAATATATAATCTTTTAAAAACAATCTTTCTTTCCGGCGATTCTACAAACCATATAGACCTATCAAAAGAAATTGGCATCCCGCCTATATATACAGTTGAAAATAGTACACTGGCAGATGATACAGGGAGAATTATTGAGCAGGTATTTTTTTATGGAGACGAAGATGGTAAAGGGTCTTATACAAGCTTTTTATCCTCTTTTCCTTCTACAGAGTGGAAACGTACAGTAAAAGAACAATGGGTAGAGATAAAATCATTAAAAGGCAAACCCGTATGGATATTTGCGAACCGCCCATTGGACAATGAGACTGATAAAGATGCCCAGGCACAATCAGCACTCATAGATTATCTTGATGTAAATAATCTCAGGCCTACCTTTGTGGTTCACCGGGGTCATAGCTATCACTTAAAATACACCATCAAACAATTACCATTTTCTGCAAAAATAATTATGCTGGGCTCATGCGGTGGTTATAATAACTTAAAACAAATATTGGATTATGCCCCGGAAGCACATATAATTTCTACAAAACAAACAGGTGCAAGGGATGTAAATAAACCGATTATTGAGGCTATCAATAATACGTTACGTGCCGGCAAAAATATTGACTGGCGCCAGATGTGGAATAACTTGGAAGTTATATTATCAAAAGCCGGAAGAGATAAAAAAGATCTTTTTGATGATTACATCCCCCCTCATAAAAATCTTGGTGCATTATTTATCAAGGCTTATTCAAAAGCAGGAGGCACATAAATCGTAAAACATCAAACGGCAGCAACCGGGAAAGACATACGTTACATTTTGCGTTTATATTTTTTCACGTTTCACTCTCACGGTAACGATGGTTTTCATCTTTCCGCCTAAATTTGCTTAATGCCATCAAAAAAAAAGGGGAAGAAAGTATTCGATATCAGGCTGCTTAAAAAAGTATTTAAATTTGCCATACCCTACAAAAGGATATTATATACTTCCATTTTCCTCTCTGTTATTTTAGCTGTAATATCACCACTCAGGCCCTTTCTTATTCAATACACAGTAAATAATTTTATTAAGGATAAGGATACTTACTGGCTCATACTTATAACTGTGATCCAGATAGGAATGCTTTTATTTGAAACAGGTCTTCGTTTTTATTTCACCTACATCACTGCATGGCTTGGCCAGTCAGTTATTAAAGATCTAAGGGTTACTGTCTATAAAAAAGTACTGGGCTTAAATCTTTCCCAGTTTGATAAAACGCCGATTGGTACATTAACCACACGAACAGTAAATGATGTTGAATCCATAAACGATATTTTTTCTGATGGACTTATCCCGATCATTGCAGATATACTTTCTATAGTTTCAATTTTGTGTTTTATGTTCTATGTTGATTGGAGGCTTGCATTAATAAGCCTTGCTCCATTCCCCATATTAATAATAGCTACTTATTTTTTTAAAGAGAGCGTGAATAAATCTTTTATTGCCGTACGTAATGCAGTGGCCAATCTTAATGCATTTGTTCAGGAACATATTACGGGGATGGCGGTGGTACAGGCTTTTGCTGTAGAAGATAAAGAGTTTGAAAAATTTAAAAAGATCAACATGGAGCATCGCAATGCAAACATCAGGGCTATCCTGGCTTATTCAGTTTTTTTTCCTGTGGTAGAAATTGTGCTGGCATTTTCTACCGGGCTTTTAGTTTGGTGGGGAGCTAATAATTCTTTTAATGCAGGAGTTATTATCTCATTTATAATGTACCTGAATTTATTGTTCAGGCCATTGCGTGTAATCGCAGATAAATTTAATGTGCTGCAAATGGGAATGGTGGCAAGTGAGCGGGTGTTTAAAGTGTTGGAGAATGAAGATTTTGTACCCACAACAGAGAAAGAAATAACCTCTTCTGAAAAATTAAAGGGCAAAGTTGAATTTGAAAAAGTATGGTTTGCATACAATGATGAGCAGTACGTTTTAAAAGATATTTCATTTAGTATACGAGCGGGAGAAACGCTTGCCATTGTTGGGCATACGGGCAGCGGGAAAACCTCCATCATCAGTTTGCTTAACCGTTTATATCATATTCAAAAAGGTAAAATTAAAATTGATGATACTGATATCAGCCAGTATAATTTAGATTACCTGAGGAGTAATATAGCCGTTGTGTTGCAGGATGTTTTTTTATTCAGCGGATCGATTTATGATAACGTAACGCTCCGGAACACAAACATAAAAAAGGAAGAAGTAATACAAGCTGCAAAGTTAATCGGTGTTCATAATTTTATTATGCAGCTGCCGGGCAACTATGATTACAATGTTATGGAAAGAGGCGCAACGCTATCTCTCGGGCAAAGGCAATTATTATCGTTTATCAGAGCACTATTATACAACCCTTCTATTCTAATTCTCGATGAAGCAACATCTTCAATAGATACAGAAAGCGAGATATTAATTCAGCAGGCGATAGATAAACTTATTTATGGGAGAACCTCAATTGTTATTGCCCATCGTCTTTCTACCATAAGAAAAGCAAATAAGATTCTGGTTTTGGATAAAGGAGAGATAAAAGAAATGGGAACCCACAACGAGCTTTTAGAAAAACAGGGATCCTATTACCAGCTACATAAAATGCAGTTTGCACAGCAGGAGAATGCTGAGGAGATATTCTCAAAATAAAATAATTGCAGTTGTACCTTCCGGTAAATAAATTATGAAAGGAAAGAATGCTTTAAAGTCTTCAACACATATTTTAATTGAGTTTCTCTATAATATCCAAAAGTAGCTAACTGACACCAACGCCTTTTCTTCAAATAATCACTTTCCTCACTTAACAATAACTGTTTGCCTCTTAAATAAGAAACTAAATTTGGTTCTCTCTTTACCGATTCTACTATAGTAAATACTTTTGTACTGCTATTACTGAAAGGAACGGAATCATAGCTATTTAATATTTTAAAAAATTGTTTTCCGTATTCATTTATCAATTCAAACTGCTCTTCCTGAAGCTTTTGGCAAATGGAAGTGTGCAATGCTTGTAAAAGGTTAGAAGAAATAGTGAACGGTATCCCGGATTTTATTGAATAGTGGCTTAGGTCTAAATAAACCGGAGTGCTTTTCTTTAACGAAGGCTTTATATTTGAGAAAACAACCGCCAGTCCCGGAATTGAGGCCAGCCCCTTTCCTGAAGAGGCTGTAGCCATAGTTACCTTAGATAGATTTAGCGGCATTGTACCAACCGTACTCATGCAGTCAACAAAACAAAGGCAATCGTTCCTTTTAGCTAATATGGTTAACTCATTCAAGTCATTTACAACACCTGTAGATGTTTCGCAATGACAGAATAATATCCATTTAATTGATTTGTGAATTATTATCTGTTCAATTTCCTGAAAATTAAACAACATACCCCAATCCAGTTGATGGAATATAAATTTTAATCGAATAGCCCGTGCCTGATTAATTAGCCTGTTTCCAAATTCCCCATTAGAAATAATCAATCCATCCCCATCTATGCATTTAATATCTTGAAGCATAGACTCATTAGCAAGGGTTCCACTTCCTGAAAGAAGAAAAGTTTTCTGCACATGAAATGATTTGCTTAGAAGATCTGTAGTTTTACAATACAACTGTTTGAACTCTTGCGATCTGTGAGAAATAGGAGCGTTTTGTAAAGCTTTCATCACTTGGGATGATATAGCTACGGGGCCAGTACTTAAGTTAACTATTTTTGAAATCATATCGCAGATCTTTTAAAGTGATATACATTGGCTGATAAAGAGCCTCCCCGGAACCTACTAAACTACCGAAAGGAATAAATCCCATACGGGTATATAATCTGATTTGCCTGGTAGTTCCTGAAATAACTGCTGCATCGGTTCCTTGTTGTATTAGCAAAGTACTTAAATATTGAAATAGCCGGTAAGCAACCATGGTTTTACGTTCATCATTACAAATTGAAAGTAACCTGATCTCTGCCAGCTTTGAGTGTTTTGGGAGATGTCGATCTAAATCATTTATTTTTTCATCTAAGGAAAATGGACGTTTCCAGTTGTAGCAGACCATGCCTATTACTTTATCATCTCTTTTTGCAATTATGTAATGATTTTTCATATGAAATTTATCTATCAGTATTTTTTCACGATTAGGCTGGTTCTGAGGAATTTCCTCAACAAAAGTTTTATAATTAAGATCATGGATCTGCAAAAACTCATTTAAATCTGTTGCAGGTTTAATAATCATAGGTTAGATATAACTGTTATAAAAAGCATTATAATTGTGACAATTGATATAATTGCTGCATAAAGTAATTGCTTGCGATTTTCATTACTCCTTATATACAATATTAAAATAACTATAGGTAATAAAATTTGAATAAGATAGGTAAACATAAAGACTCCCCGAATTTTACCGATCAGATAAGTTTCTATACCCAGATAATCTAATAATATAAATGGAAAGAAGGTAAAAGGCAAAATAATACTTACAGCAAGAATGATTTTCCTTGTATTCCAGACACTGTTTTTCATAAACTTTGTTTTATTAAAATTGTTTAATCATAGTTTATACTACTTCTGCCATGTAACATCACCTTTACTGTTTAACCACGATGCGTAAAATTCCGTATACTTTTTTTCAATTTCATTACGCTTTATTTTAAAAGAAGGGGTGAGCAGGTTATTTTCTATCGTCCATTCATCTTGCAGCACTACTACTTTATCTATTTTTTCGTGGCCATCCAGTGTCGGGTTAATATTGTTAAGAGTTTCTTTTATGTCATCATTTATTTCTTCTGCCTTTCTTTTTCTACCTTTTTCAGATAATGTAATTAATGCAATAGGCTGTGGTAGTCCGGAACCAACCACGCATACCTGCTCCAGGTCATGATTGATGGAGAATTTCATTTCGATAGGTGAAGGCGCAACATATTTTCCTTTAGCTGTTTTAAATATATCCTTTACCCGGCCTGTTATTTTTAAAAAATTTTCCTCATCAATATAACCTTCATCTCCGGTTTTTAAAAATCCCTCATCTGTAAAGGCGGAACTTGTCATCTCCGCATCTTTGTAATATCCTGCCATCAGAGCTTCATGTTTAATTTGAATTTCATTATTCTCTCCTAATTTAACTTCACATTGTGGCAACGGCTGTCCAACAAAACCTATTTTAATTTTTTTATTTAAGGTAACATGTGAATAACAGCAGTTCTCGGTCATAGCATAGGCTTCCTGAATTTTTATACCAATGCTTTTATACCATTTTATAAGAGAAGCAGGCGTAGGAGCAGCACCGGTTAAAATTGTAGTAGCCTCGCTTAATCCAAGACCACTTTTGATTTTCTTTTTAATGATACTGGATAATATGGGAATCTTCAGAAGAACATCCAATTTTTTCTGTGGCATTTTGGATAGAATACCCTGTTGAAATTTTGTCCATATTCGATGCACTCCCAAAAAAACTGTTGGCTTTGCTTCTGCTAAATTTTTTGGAAATTTTTGTAAGGATTCTGCAAAATAAACTTGTGCGCCTGCGTACAAACTTATCATTTCAACCAGCATTCTTTCGGCTATATGTGAAAGCGGGAGATAAGAGAAAAATCGCTCCGTATTTTTAAGGCTGAGATGCGCTGTTGCATGCTGGGCTGAAAAACTAAAGCTTTTGAAAGTGAACATAACACCTTTCGGTAACCCGGTAGTGCCTGATGTATAAACAATCGAGCAGGTATCAGTCTCCTTTCTATCTAAATTTTCTTTACAGGGTTGATGAATACTTGTAAAACTTACCCAGGATACACATCCATCATGATTACAAAAAGGTAACGAGATACATTTTAAACCTTCAGGCACACCTGCTTTCATAGAATCCCAGTCGTCGAGTTTGCCCACCAGTAACAACTTTGCCTCGCTATGTTCTAATATTTGCTGAATAGTTGTTGCCTGTAAATTTGGATAAAGAGGAACAGATACATGACCAGCCATCATAATTGCGAGGTCAGCAATAATCCAATGGGCACAGTTCTTGGAAATCATTGCTATATGGCTGTTGGGCGGCAGTTGTATGGCTATAAGAGCTGTAGCTAATTGTCTTACTTCTCCAGCTGTTTGTTTCCAAGTCCAGTTGTGCCATACATCATTAATAGGCTGTTTAAGGTAAACTTCATCTGGCGTATGTTTTTCCCAATGATAAAGCATTGAAAGGGGTGATTTGTATTCCATACACATGAATTTTTATTTATTCAAAGAAATACCATTACCAGGTCAATGTAGTTGACAAAAGTCAAATTCATTCTATCAAAAAAAGAATTTGACAAAAGTCAAACTTGAACCCTATTACTTTTTGGCTCTGATACGACTCAATGTTTCCAGGTTCATCCCTAAATAAGTAGCTAAATATTTCAAGGGTACCCTTTGTAATAAATGAGGAAAGTGTTTAACAATAAATTTATAGCGGTCCTCTGCCTTTTGTTTTCTAAAATTATAAACTTCAATCTCCAACATGTACAGATATTGCTCTGTCACTACCCTACCGATGAAATTAAAAGCCGGATACGTTTTGTACAGATATTGCATGTGATCATAATGCATGCTAGCTACTTGTGTATCCTCCAATGCTACAATATTTTCATTACCGGGTTTCCTTCTATAATAACTATATATAGATGTAATGGGTGCCCCCTCCCATAAAAATTTAGTAGTAACTTCTTCCGTTTCTTTTTCATAATAACTGCGCACTAGGCCCTTTAAGATCCAGGATGTATAGTTGGATACTTCCCCTGCTTTTAGAATAAAATCATCTTTTTTAAATTCTTTTATAACTGCAAACTTTACAAGGTCATTAATCAGCTCCTCAGGTAAAGGCGTAATGCTATTAAAATAATCTATAACAGGACCCAGCATTGCTTTTTTATTTTTATGATTCAAAGTACGGAAACATTATCTATGGTTAGTATTACTCTCAATTTATTTCCATTCTAATTTTTAATTTCCCCTTTCCAGCCTTATCTTTGCGCCAAAATCAGAAAAGGGTATGATGGCAAAGTGCAGTAAAACTATATTGGTAGCCGTTTTCAGCTTATTTTTAATAAATTTTTCTAATATGTGTTTTGCACAGGAAAGGCATGAAGAAAAACATAAAGCCGAAAAGGCTAAAAAGGAAGGCTTTGATGCGAATAAGGTAATTTTTGGCCACGTTTTAGATGCTCATGAATTTCATTTTTTATCTTATAAAGGCAGTAATGGTAAAGAACATCATGCCACTATCCCGCTACCTGTAATTCTTTACTCGAAAGAAAAGGGCCTCGATATTTTCATGTCCTCCAAATTTCATCATGGAGAGCATTCTTATAATGGTTATGATATTATTACAAATGATAAAATAACTGACCAAAAACTTGACCCAAAAAAATATTCAGCAGAACAAATTGTTGCTGTAAAAGAAAATGGTGACATAGATAACACCGTAAAAGTGTATGACTTTTCTCTTACCCGTAACGTTGTTCAAATGTTTTTGGCACTTGGATTATTGGTTTGGGTAATGTTGTATATGGCAAAAAAATACAGGAGCGGACAAGGCGTAACCACTGCACCAAAAGGAGTACAGAATTTAATAGAGCCTATTATCACTTTCGTTAGAGATGAGGTTGCAAAGCCAAACCTGGGCAAGAAATACAAAAAATATTTCCCCTACCTGCTTACGGTTTTCTTTTTCATCCTTATAAACAACCTGGTTGGTTTAATACCTGGCTCAGCAAACGTTACAGGCAATATTGCATTTACGCTGGTTTTATCCGTAATCTCTTTTGTTATTATTATGTTGAGCACCAATAAACATTATTGGGCACACATTTTTAATCCGCCTGTACCCATTGGAGTAAAACCAATTTTAATTCCCGTGGAAATTTTAGGGGTATTTACCAAACCCTTTGCATTAATGATACGTCTTTTTGCAAATATGATTGCCGGGCATATCATTATTATATGCTTAATATCATTGATATTTATTTTCGGAGCACTAAGTACCTATATCGGCTGGGGATTTTCACCACTATCAATTGCATTTGTGGTGTTCATCTATCTTATAGAACTACTGGTGGCATTTTTACAGGCATATATTTTTACAAACCTTACCGCAGTATTTATCGGTCAGGCGTTTGAAGGTGGACATGAAGATGTGGATGGACATGCAGAAGCGGTTATTGTTTAGTTTTTATTTTTAATTACATATAAAACAAGTATCATGGATTTATTAATGGTTTTATTGAGTGAAATTCCCTGGGCTAATGCGGGGGGTGCAATTGGTGCCGGTCTTGGTGCAGTAGGTGCAGGTATTGGTATCGGCCAGATAGGTAAGGGCGCTTTGGAAGCCATTGCCCGTCAGCCGGAAGCATCAAACGACATTCGGGCAAACATGATTCTTACAGCTGCATTGGTAGAAGGGGTTGCCCTGTTTGCGGTTATCGTAGGTATCCTGGCGATGTTCGTTTAAAACACATTACTGCACTCAATGCACAGGGCGGAGAGTGCAGTATTTTTTTGAAAGTTCTTTTACAATTGAGTGTTTTTTGATTTTGGTAGCCGGCTTCAGTGCTGCTATTAAACATCGTTGTGTCACTCACTTGTACTTTTATAGCATTATTCAACAAAGAGTTTTATCGTTACACAACCTTAAACCTCTGGAACGTTAAACCTTTTAAACAGTTTTAAAATGCAATTACTTACACCAGGCTTTGGTTTAATAATCTGGACACTGCTTGCTTTCCTTATTGTATTTTTTATTCTTAAAAAATATGCATGGAAGCCCATTTTAAAGTCAATGAACGACCGTGAACAGGGGATTGCTGATTCATTGGCAACAGCAGAAAGAATAAAAACTGAAATGTCTCAAATGAAAAGCGAGCATGAGGAATTACTGGTAAAAGCACGGGAAGAAAGAGGGCAAATGCTTAGGGACGCAAAAGATACAAAAGATAAAATTATCAGCGAGGCAAAAGAGCAGGCAAAAGTTGAGACAAATAAAATTATTGCAGACGCACAATCAGTAATAGAACAACAAAAAATGGCTGCATTAACTGACCTTAAAAACCAGGTTGGAACATTAGTAGTGGAAGTAAGCGAGAAAATATTGCGCAGGGAATTAAGCAACAAACAGGAGCAGGAAAAATATATTAAACAACTGGCAGAAAATGTAAAAATGAATTAGAAAATATGCAGATATGCAAATGTGTAGATTAAAGAGTTTCCAATCTGCACATCAGCACATCAGCTAATTTGCACATTATGACAAATCCACGTTTAGCAATACGATACGCAAAAAGCTTACTTGATCTTGCACAGGAAAAAGGACAGCTGGAAGAAGTATTTAATGATATGAAATTGCTGGATAATATTTGCAAAACCAGCCGTGAGTTTGCCAATGTTCTTAAAAGTCCTATCATTAAAGAAGATAAAAAGAATAAGATAATTGAATCAGTAACAGCAGGAAGGATAAGTAAATTAACCGCTTCATTTATTAAATTATTAGGTACCAAAAACAGGGAATCTAATTTTCCTGAAATAATATCAGCCTTTATTCAACAATATAATGTGGCAAAAGGCATTCATAAAGTTAAGCTTACAACAGCAATTGAAATAAGCGATGAAATAAAAAACGATTTCATTAATAAAATAAAAGTTTCGGAAGAGATAGAAAATATTGAATTAGAAACTGTAGTTGATGAGAACCTTGTTGGCGGGTTTGTGCTGGAAATGGAAGGATATTTAGCAGATGCCAGCATTCGCAGAGATCTTAACGATGTGCAAAAACAATTTATGAACAACGATTATATTCAAAAACTAAGATAATTTTTTTTATATGGTAGATATTAAACCTGATGAAATATCGGCAATCCTGCGTGAACAACTTAGCAATTTTGATGCAGAAGCAAACCTGGAAGAAATAGGTACTGTATTGCAGATTGGTGATGGTATTGCAAGAATATATGGGCTAAATAATGTTAGTTCCGGGGAATTAGTGGAATTTGAAAACGGAGTAAAAGCAATTGCATTAAACCTTGAAGAAGATAACGTTGGTGTGGTTTTGATGGGTGACCAGGGAGATGTAAAGGAAGGCGCTACTGTTCGGCGTACGGGTAAAATTGCTTCTATAAAAGTAGGGGATGGTTTAGCCGGAAGGGTTATTAATACATTAGGTGATCCAATTGATGGAAAGGGCCCGATAACAGGAGATCTGTTTGAAATGCCGCTGGAGCGTAAAGCGCCCGGTGTAATTTTTCGTGAGCCGGTAAAAGAACCGCTGCAAACCGGTATTAAAGCCATTGATGCCATGATACCGATTGGCCGCGGACAAAGAGAGTTGGTAATTGGTGACCGTCAAACCGGCAAAAGTGCAATTTGTGTGGATACTATTATCAATCAAAAAGAATTTTTTAAAGCAGGGAAACCCGTTTATTGTATTTATGTAGCAATTGGCCAAAAGGCGTCTACTATTGCACAGGTAATGAAAACATTGCAGGAAAATGATGCAATGGAATACACTACCATAGTTGCAGCTTCTGCTTCCGATCCTGCCCCGCAGCAATTCTATGCACCGTTTGCCGGCGCAGCTATCGGTGAATTTTTCAGAGATACCGGCCGCTCTGCCCTAATTATTTATGATGATCTAAGTAAGCAGGCGGTAGCATATCGGGAAGTTTCTCTTTTATTAAGAAGACCTCCCGGACGTGAAGCATATCCGGGTGATGTATTTTATTTGCACAGTCGTTTATTAGAACGATCAGCAAAGATCATTTCTAAAGATGAGATTGCACAGAAGATGAATGATCTTCCGGAAAATATTAAACACCTGGTGAAGGGCGGCGGGTCATTAACTGCTCTACCTATCATTGAAACTCAGGCTGGTGACGTATCTGCCTATATTCCTACAAATGTAATTTCCATTACTGACGGACAGATATTTTTGGAGGGCAACCTATTTAATGCCGGTATTCGTCCTGCAATTAACGTAGGTATTTCTGTAAGCCGTGTGGGTGGTAATGCACAAATAAAATCAATGAAAAAAGTTGCCGGCACATTAAAGCTTGACCAGGCCTTGTATCGGGAGCTGGAAGCGTTCTCAAAGTTTGGGGGTGATCTGGATGCTGCAACAAAATCTGTATTGGATAAAGGAGCCAGAAACGTGGAGATTTTAAAACAGCCACAATTTTCTCCTTATGCTGTAGAAAGACAGGTAGCTATTATCTATCTTGGAACCAATGGATTGATAAGTGAGGTTGCTGTTAAAAATGTAAAAGCTTTTGAAGACCATTTTTTAATGGAAATGGATAACAGGATGCCGGAGGTTTTGACAGAGTTTAAAAATGGAAATTTGCCGGAAGAAGGAATTAAAAAAATGGTTGACCTTGCGAAAGAATTAATTCCACAATACAAATAGTATTAATTTATAAATGTTTAAAGGAGAGAAAAAGATTCTCTCTTTTTTGTTTAACATAGTTTAACAATTACAAAGCCTGCTAATTCGTCAGAGAACACCAATGGTATATTTATTGATGAATTAGAATAAAAATAAAAACAATGGACCTCGGAATAATTTTCATTTCTGTAATCTTTATGGTAATTGGCATGATCGTTCAATTTATCTTAAAAAGTAAATTTAAAAAATACAGTCAAATACCTACCAGCAGTAATTTAAGCGGAAAAGAAGTTGCCGAAAAAATGCTGAGAGATAATGGTATTTATGATGTTGACATTATCTCAGCCAAAGGCTTTTTAAGCGACCATTATGATCCCACCAAAAAGACAGTTAACCTAAGCGAAGATGTATATGAAGGGAGGAATGTTTCTGCCGCTGCGGTTGCAGCTCATGAATGCGGACATGCCATTCAGCATGCTACTGCTTACTCCATGCTTAAACTCCGTTCTGCATTGGTGCCGGTAGTTCAAATAAGTACTAACGTTGCTCAATGGGTAATATTAATCGGTCTTGGCTTGTTTACAGTTGGCGGCGGTAATCCAACTATTTTATTGATAGGGATAATTTTATTTGCAGCTTCTACACTATTTTCTGTAATAACCTTGCCGGTTGAGTTCGACGCATCTGCAAGAGCGTTAAAATGGCTTGATACTTCTCATATTACCAAAGGTGAAGAACACGATAAAGCAAAGGATGCTTTAAAATGGGCAGCACTTACTTATGTTGTTGCAGCATTAGCATCCATTGCCATGCTGGTACAATACATTTTAATTTACCAGAGCAGGAGTGATGATTAATGTAGTGAGTTGTGAGTGCTGAATAGTGAGTGTGAAAGTTATTTATTTACATCTCATACCTTACAGTTTTGATTACTCACTACTTACCATTCACTAGTCACAACTTTATCTCCTCGTCCGTTTTATCATAAAAATGAAATTCAGTAAGATGGTAATTACTGTTTTGCTTTACCAGTATTTTTTGTTTGTACTTCCAGCTCCATTTCATTCTTTTACTGGGAAAACCTTTGGTGAGATAAGCAAATAATATCGGGTGAACTTCAACCGTAAGTTCTTTGTGCTTTTGCATAATGAGATAACTCAGATTCTTTTCAATTTCATCTTCTAAAATTAAGGTAGAAGAAATTTTTCCCGTGCCGGAACAACTTGGGCAAACTTCAAGCGTATTGATGTTCATCTCCGGCTTCATCCGCTGCCTGGTAATTTGCATCAATCCAAATTTACTAATGGGCAAGCAAGCATGCTTGGCTCTATCTACCCTCATAAAAGATTCCATCACCTCCACAAGCTTTTTCCTGTTTTCCATCAACCTCATATCAATAAAATCAACCACTATAATTCCTCCGATATCTCTCAGCCTTAATTGTCGTGCAATTTCTTCCGCCGCTTCCAAGTTGGTTTCGAGGGCATTTTGCTCCTGGTTATTACTTACACTTTTATAACCACTATTTACATCAATTACGTGAAGCGCTTCAGTATGCTCAACAATTAAATAAGCGCCACTGGGCAGGTTTATCGTTTTACCAAAGGATGCCTTTACCTGTTTAGTTATTCCGTAGCTGTCAAAAATAGGAGCGCCATTATTGTGAAAAGAAAGTATGTCTGCTTTATCGGGGGCTATTCTTTGTATATATGTTTTTGTATCGTTATAAATGTTTTTATCGTTCACAACTATCTTATTAAAATCCTCACTTAACAGATCCCGCAACATGCTGTTTGTTTTGCCTTCTTCACTTAAAATTTTTGCAGGGGGTACAGCGCCTTTTAAGTTTTTTTGAATGGTCTTCCATGTATTAATAAGGCTTAAAAGGTCTTCATGCAAGTCCGCAGTATGTTTACCTTCGGCTGCAGTGCGTACTATAACACCAACATTTTTTGGCTTAATAGCTTCAATAATTTTGTGGAGGCGTTTTCTTTCTTCTGATGAATGAATTTTTCTTGATACTGCTATTATATCATTGAAGGGGGTTAGTACCACACATCTTCCCGGCAGGGATAATTCACAACTAAGACGGGGTCCTTTTGCAGCAATAGGCTCTTTTAATATCTGAACCAATATATTGGGTTTACCACTTAATACTTCTGCTATTTTACCTGTCTTTACAATTTCGGGTTCTACTTCAAACTTTCCAAAATCAAAGCCATGCTGGGTTTTATCCTGCATTGCCATGTGGGTAAATTTTAGAATAGAGCGGATATAAGGGCTGAGGTCAGTATAATGGAGAAAGGCATCTTTTTCAAACCCTACATCAATAAATGCAGCATTTAAACCGGGAATGATTTTTTTTACTTTACCAAGATAGAGGTCACCAACTGCAAAGTTAGCATCAGCTTTTTCATTATGCAGCTCAACCAGTTTTTTATCCTCCAACAGGGCAATTTCTACAGCCTGTGGGGCAGCATTAATAATTAATTCCTTGTTCAAATTAAATCTTTTAATCGAATGCCTTAAGCATAACAGGAAAACACATACGTAGCCGGATTCAGGCTCAGGTAAGAAAAGAAATAGTTATTTCTTTTTATGACGATTCTTTCTTAAACGCTTTTTGCGTTTATGGGTAGCAATTTTATGACGTTTTCTCTTTTTACCACAAGGCATAACTCAATTTTTTAATAATTATTTTAAATATTTTAGGCTTCAATTAATATTCTTTTCATAAGCCCCTTTAGGGGTTGGGGTGCAATGCTTTTATTCTCAAATCAACTTCCCGGGTATAAGCAGGATTATTTACTAATCTTTTGCTGTACTCATACCATTTAACAGCATTTTGTTTATCTCCACTCTCTGCATACACATCCGCCAGCCATGATACAGCTTCTAAATTTTGAGGTTGAGCTGCCACTACCTTATTTAACCGGGTGATAGCTTTATCATACTGCCTCGAGATAACCCCACCGATTCCCAGTATTAATTGAGCCTTCATGTTATTGGAATCTTTTTCAACAACTTTAAGCAATTGCTGTACCCCCTTCATTGTTTCAGCAGCATTCCCTGTCATTCCTTTTCCATACACATAACAACTGCCCAAGTCTATCTTTAGATCGTCATTATTGGGATTTAACTGAATGGCTTTTTCAAAAAGAACTATCGCTGTTTCTGCTTCCCATGCTTTTACAAGATCGTTTTCCTCACGGCGCATGCTGTCTAAAATCAGGCGGGCAGCAAAGGTGAGGCTTTTTTCCGAATTATCCAACTTAGCAGCCTCACTAAGATAGAAGGCATAAGGCACAAAAGCCTTGACAGAATCTTTCCAAAAATTGGCTAAATGAATATAATTATTGTGCGATTGCTGCTTTACATCTCCTCTTGTAATGCTGTTTTCTAAATTGCTTACATACAAAAGCTGTGAAGAAGATAGTTTTTGTTTTGCTTTATTAATAGAATCCGTAATGTTAAAAGTTGCTGTGGTATGTTCCGTATGGGGAAAACTGCTTTTTTGTGATTTAATGTTCCCAAACAAGAGAAGGCTGATAAATAATAATGCACCTACGGCAGTTAAGATAAGTTGCTGTTTCACGAATTAATTTAAGCCATAGACTTTAGTGGAGGAGCAAAGGTAACTACTCCTGCTCTTTTCGTGCTTCATTTTTATCCTTTATATCCTGAACAAATTCTTTCGCAGGCTTAAAGGCAGGTACATAATGCTCAGGAATGTTTACAGCTACATTTTTCTTAATGTTCCTGCCTATTTTGGCCGCTCTTTTTTTAGTAATGAAACTTCCAAAACCCCGGATGTAAATATTTTCTCCCTTGCCAAGAGATTCTTTTACTTCTTTAAACATAGTTTCAAGCGTAACCAAAACATCAACCTTGGGTATGCCTGTTTTTTCTGAAATTTGGTTAATTAGATCTGCTTTTCTCATTTTTAGATAATTACTTTGAGGAATAAGAGTTCTGGTCTTACAAATTTAGTAATCTTATTTAAGAATCCTAACTCATTGAGGATTAATTTAATGGTTTTATAAAAAAGCAGCTTTGGCATCAAAGAAATTTTTTACAAAAGAGTTGTTGCAGTGGAATAAATACGATAATGACCGTGTTATGCCCTGGAAATATGAGAAAGACCCATTCAAAATCTGGATCAGCGAAATTATTTTACAACAAACCCGTGTAAGCCAGGGGCTGGAATATTATAACAGGTTTATCAAAAGATTTCCAACGGTAAAAACTATAGCAATTGCACCTGAGCATGAAGTATTTAAATTATGGGAAGGATTGGGTTATTATACCAGATGCAAAAATATTATTGAATCCGCAAAATATATTTCAGAAGAATTGAATGGAAATTTTCCTAAAACTTATGAAGATATTCTAAAGCTGAAAGGCATTGGAAGCTATACTGCATCTGCTATTGCTTCGTTTGCATATAAATTGCCGTATGCTGTTTTGGATGGAAATGTATTCAGGGTATTATCAAGATATTTTGGAATTAAAATTCCGATAGATAACCTGCAGGGTAAAATGTTTTATACTAAGCTGGCCAAGGATTTACTTGATAAAAAAAATCCCGGGATTTACAATCAGTCGATAATGGATTTTGGAGCAACAATCTGTAAACCATTGCCTCTGTGTGAAATTTGTCCACTTAATAGCAGGTGTGTAGCTTATTTGCACGACATGCAATTGGAATTGCCGGTAAAAGAAAAGATAATTGTAAGAAAAAGCCGGTGGTTATATTACCTGGTGGTTAAGTATAACAATAAATTTTATGTAAGAAAAAGGGAAGAAAAAGATATTTGGCAAAATTTGTATGAGTTTATATTGCTTGAAGCTGCAAAACCCAACACCATTAAAAAGCTGCAGGCATCTGAAAAATTCAACTCTATTTTTAAGTCGAATGAATATAAAATTGAAAGCACATCTCAGTTATATACACAACAACTTACTCATCAAACCATTAACGGGCAATTTATAAATATTACTGTTAAAGCTTCGCTGGAGTTACATAATTATCAGCTAACAGCTATGGATAAGATAAAACAGCTCCCTTTTCCGAAATTTATCACTACTTATTTGAAAGATTAAAAAGTATCTTTAAATTTGTTGAGGCACTGGTTTACAGCATTTTGGTTACTTAAATAAATTATTATTTATGAGAGGTGTGAACAGGGTTATGCTGATCGGAAATCTTGGCAAAGATCCCGACCTACAGTTTTTGGAAGGTAATATTGCAGTTGCAAAATTTTCTCTGGCTACCACAGAAAGTTATAAGGATAAAAGCGGAAAACTTATGTCACAAACAGAATGGCATACCGTTGTGCTTTGGCGTGGCCTTGCAGAGCTTGCTCAAAAATATTTACACAAGGGAAGCCTTATATATATTGAAGGAAGATTAAAAACAAGAAGCTGGGAAGATAAAGACCACAACAAAAAATTTGCAACAGAAGTTATAGGAGATAATTTAATAATGTTGGATAAGCGTTCAGAAGGTATGCATCATGGGGGCGGAGATGAAGCAATGCCTGGCGCTGATACTGACGTTCCTCCAATAGATGAAGGTTCAGAAAAATTGCCTTTTTAATCAACCCTAATTAACTAACCTGATAAAATACATGGATATCTTTCCCGTTTCGCATTTCCCGTTTCAGGAAGTGTATCTTTAATAAAATTTATTTGTTTTGGATTATCATTCGGCAATCGTAGCTCTTGAATCTTTCCCGCTCATTTATTTGTCAATCACCCCGGCGGCAACAACCATTCTCATTTTTATAGCCCTCATTCTTGTTATTATTTCGTTTTTGGTAGCCGGTTCGGAGGTGGCCTTTTTTTCTCTCAATTACAAAGATATTAATATGCTTAAAACAAAGCGACGTCCCTCTTACAGGAGGATTGTTACTTTGCTTGAAACTCCGAAAACCCTGCTTGCATCAATGCTGATAACAAACAGCTTTGTAAACATAGGCATCATTTTAATTTCTAATCTTTTAATGCAAAGCTGGATGGATGCTTTGCAGATGCATTTTGTTATAGAGTTTATAATTAAAGTATTGGTAGTAACTTCTTTGCTGGTTTTGTTTTGTGAGGTGCTGCCAAAGGTCTGGGCCACGCATCATAATATCTGGTTCGCCTCATCTGCTTCTCTTATTATCGAAATATTCAACAGTATTTTTTTTCGTGTGAGTTCCCGCCTTGTAAAATTTAGTGATAAGATTGAAAATAAATTTCATTCAGGAAGGTCAGGCATGGATAATTCGCAGTTGGATTACGCTATTGATCTTTTGCCGGACCATGAAGCCACAACTGAAGAAAAACAAATTTTAAAAGGTATCAGGAAATTTGGCAACACTACAGTAAAGCAAATAATGCGTACAAGGCTTGATGTGAGTGGCATTGACTATGATTATTCTTTTAAGCAGGTTATAAGTAAAGTAGAGGAAATGCATTATTCACGATTACCCGTATTTAAAAATAATCTTGATGAGATAGTGGGTATTTTACATACCAAAGACCTCTTACCTTTTTTAAATGAAACAGATTATGACTGGCATTCATTAATGCGCCCGGTATTTTATGTTCATGAACAAAAATTAATTGAAGATTTGCTGCAGGAATTCAGAAATAAGCGTATGCATTTTGCTGTGGTTGTAGATGAATTTGGCGGAACCTCCGGCATTGTAACACTGGAGGATATTATGGAAGAGATAATCGGTGACATTCATGATGAGTTTGATGATGAAATCAGCGGCAATAAAAAAATAGACGACTTTAATTATATTTTTGAAGGCAAAACAATGATAAATGATGTGTGTAAAGCATTGCACTTACCTGTTGAAACGTTTGATAAAGTAAGAGGAGACAGCGATTCGCTGGCAGGATTGGTTTTGGAAATCGCAGGGGAATTTCCGCAGGTAAATGAAGAGATAGTCAGCAATAATTTTATTTTTATTCCCCTGGAGATAAATAAGAATAGAATAGAAAAAGTAAAGGTTAGTATCAAAACAGCAAACAATGCGTAATAGGTATAGGGAACATATAACAGTAATATGTAAATGAGAAAATATTTAAACAAAAAAATCCTTCTTTTTGTCTATTGTTTATTGCCTGTTGTCAATTTTTTTTTTAGCTGCAACTCCACCTACACCTCAAAGCCTAAAGGGTATTTTAAAGTTGATTTTCCTGAAAGGAGGTATGTAAAATTTGAGAAAGAAGGTTTTCCATTTTCCTTTGAATATCCGGCGTATGCAAATATTGTTAGAGACAGTACATACTTTGACAGCAGTACGGATTACCCCTTTTGGGTAAATGTTGATTTTCCTTCATTTCGTGGCAAAATATTTATCAGTTATAAAACCATAGGAGGTAAGTCAATTTATAAAATAAAAACTTCCAATGGTTATAAAGATTCAATGGCTGCTAATACCTTTGAAAATTTAATAAATGATTCTTATAAACTCACTTTTAAAAATGATATAAAAGCTTATTCTATTGAAGACAGTGTAATGCATACTCCCAATAATATCACCGGAATTTTTTTTAGAGTTGGAGGAAGCGTAGCCACATCAAAACAATTTCTGTTAACTGATACGGTTAAGCATTTTCTCCGCGGAGCATTATATTTTGATGCAACACCTAATGAGGATTCGCTGGCACCTGTCAACGCTTTTTTACAGGAAGATCTTAAACATCTTATTAATACCTTAAAATGGAAATAATATTCATTATTAAGTCAGGGTGATTGCCGGAAAATAGGACAAAGCTTGCTAATATAAATTTAATGACTTATTGACCTAATAACGCATTGACTTACCTTTATAATATGATTGCCATTGATAATGTTCTGATAAGTAATCAGGTAGTGGAAGAACAATTTGTCTGCGACCTTAATAAATGTAAAGGCGGCTGTTGTGTAGATGGGGATGCAGGAGCGCCGCTGAATAATAAAGAACTTAAAGAACTTGATGAAGTATATAACGCAGTGTTGCCCTATCTCTCAGAAGAGGCGAAAAGAGAATTAGAAAAGCAGGGAAGATATGTTTATGATAAAGAATTTGGCTGGGTAACGCCTACAATAAATTCCAGTATTTGCGTTTATGGAATTAATGATACAAATGGAATAGTAAAATGTGGGATAGAGCAGGCGTATAATGATGGTAAAATAAATTGGAAAAAACCTATCAGCTGCCATCTATATCCTATCCGTACAAAAAAAAGCAGGAACGGTAAAACTGAATATGTGAATTATGAGCCCAGAGAAAACCTTTGCAGCGGAGGATGTTCACTTGGCAAAAAATTAAAAGTTCCGGTTTATATTTTTTTAAAAGATGCACTGGTAAGAAAATTTGGAATAGAATTTTATGACGCATTGTGTGCTTCTGCTGAACACCAAAAACTCGTTGCCGTATAAATTATGAAGAACAATCTTTCTGTCATTTTCATCATTTTCATCATTTTTGTCCATGGATCCTGTTCAGTAAACCAGGCTAAGATCGATAATAGTCTTAAGAAATATTTTGATTCAGCAAAGGTTGATGGCTGCTTTTCAATGGTAAATAATCAAACAGGCGAAGTTAGCGTGTATAACATGAAACTGGATACCCAAAGATTTTTACCTGCTTCCACTTTTAAGATTGTAAACTCCTTGATAGGCCTTGAAACAGGAAGGATAACAGATGAAAAAATGGTAATAAAATGGGATGGAATAAAGAGAAGGAATGAAGCATGGAACAGAGATCTTAGTATGGCAGAAGCTTTTAAAGTCTCCTCAATTTCCTACTATCATGAAGTTGCCAGGAGAATCGGCAGAGATACTATGAGGCAATGGATCGATACTTTACAGTATGGAAATATGAATGTTAGCGGACCTGTTGATTCGTTCTGGATAAACAATACTTTAAAAATTTCACCTGACGAACAACTGGGACTTGTAAAAAAATTATATTTTGATAAACTTCCTTTTCAAAAACGTACCCAGCAAATTGTAAAGGATATGATGCTGCAGGAAAATAATACATTGTATAAGTTAAGCTATAAAACAGGGTGGGGTTATGATGAAATGCAAAATGCAATAGGCTGGGTTGTTGGCTGGATAGAAGAGAACCAGCATGTTTATTTTTTTGTAACCCTGGTAATAAGCCCTGATAAAAATATTGATATGCAAACGATACGAATGAATATCACCAAGGGTATCTTAAAACAATATGGATTTTTTAAAGGAGAAATGTAAAAGTTATGAAATATATATTATCAGTTTTTTTGTTATTTATTATTTACTCATGCAAACAAAAGCAGGAGAATGCTAAAATAACCACAATAGATTCTGTTGCTGATACCCCGGATTCAGTTACCAATATTCAGCACCAAAATGAGTTTTTAATAACTGATACAAGTTTTGGAAAAATAAATAAAACTACATCATATACTGAACTTCTAAATATATTTGGGAAAAACAATCTTCAGGATACAATTAATTATATTGCTGAAGGCACGGATAGTATTATTGTAACCAAAGTTTATTCAAACACTCCAAAGGAAATAATAATCAGCTGGCATAAGTTTCACACTGCTATAAGTACAGTTGATTGTTATCAGCCAAATGCTCCGTATCATACTGCTGATGGTTTAAAAATTGGAAGTACGCTGGAAAGCCTGCTGAAAACTAATGGAAAAAAGATCACTTTTACCGGTACATCATGGGATTATGGCGGTATGATATCATCCTATCATAATGGTAAATATAACAATTCGAAGATATATTTCCGGCTTACATCATCCGAGGATGCCAGTGATAGTATTATGGGCGATCATGAATTAAATACTGATATGCCGCTGGTAAAGCAAAATTTAAAAAAGATATACATAAGCAATATCTCGCTAACACTTCGTAATTCCCGGTAACGTTTCGCATAACAAAAAGTATCCGCACTGTTAAAAATTTTATATTCATCTTATTGGTTTATTTTTTGCCCAACAGCATTGTTTACCTTGCGATTAATAAGCATATTGTAATATGTTCCGTTTTCAACACATAGAATTTTTGTTAGTGCTTGCTGCAATCCCTTTTATGCTATTGCTTTACGTTTTATTAAAAAGGTGGAAAAACAGGGCTATGAAAAAAATCGGAGACCCACCATTGGTAAAACAATTAATTCAGGGTTTTTCTTCAAAGCTTTTTGCAATAAAGTTTGTACTGGTTTTGATCGGATTTTCCTTATGTGGTTTTGCTGTTGCCGATCTGGTAAAACCGATTGGAACTCAAAAAATAAATCGTAAGGGAATAGATGTGATGATTGCTTTAGATGTAAGCAATAGCATGTTGGCTGAGGATATAAAGCCCAATCGCCTGGAAAGAGCAAAGCAACTGGTAGGTAAATTAATTGATAAACTGGCCGATGATAAAGTAGGAATCGTAGTATTTGCAGGCCGGGCTTATTTGCAAATGCCTCTTACTAGTGATCATTCTGCAGCTAAAATGTATTTGTCGTCAGCCTCTACTGATAATGTTCCAACCCAGGGAACTGTTATAAACCAGGCACTTAAAATGAGTTACGCTGCTTTCAATACAAAGGAAAAAAAATATCGTGCTATAATTTTAATAAGTGATGGAGAAGACCATGATGAAGATGCCATTGATGTAACAAAACGGCTTGCAGAAGAAGGTGTTATGGTAAATACGGTTGGCATTGGTTCCGTCCAGGGAGCGCCGATCAGGGATAAAGAAACAAATGAATATAAAAAAGATAATAACGGTAATACTGTTGTTTCAAAACTAAACGAAGAAGAATTAAAAAGCATTGCCCAAACCGGAAATGGTTTATATCAATTGTTTTCAAGCGCTGATGAAGTTGCTGATAACATTCATAGAAAATTAAAAACAATTGGTCAGACAACACTAACAGGCTCATCATTCGGAGTTTATAAAAATTACTTTTGGTATTTTCTTCTGGCTGCTTTAATTATTTTATTAATAGAAAGTCTGGTTCCTGAAAGAGTTAAAATGAATTCAATTAAAAAAGGACTGCCTATAATATTTGTAATAACCATAGCCCCCGTATTAATTGGGGCCTCGAAAGGGTTTTCCCAAAGCGCAAAAAAAGAAATAATAAAAGGAAATGAAGCTTATAAAAATAAACAATACAATGAGGCTGCCGCATCTTATCAAAAGGCATTAAAAAAATCTACGGGCAATACAACTGCTCTCTACAACCATGGCAATGCATTGTATAAAACCAAGAAGATTGATGATGCGCTAAAGGCGTATGATAATACCACCAAAACTGCCCAGACCAATAACCTGAAACAAAAGGCATATTACAATGGTGGTGTGGTATTACAATCGCAAAATAAATTGGTTGAATGTATAAAAGCGTATAAAAATGCATTGAAGCTGGACCCTAATGATGAGCAGGCAAGGCAAAATTTGCAACGGGCTTTACAGCAATTAAAAAAGCAGGATCAGAAAGATAAAAAGCAAGATAAAAAAGATAAGAATAAAAATCAGGATAAAAAGGATGATCCCAAACCGCAACCTTCAAAAATATCAAAGCAGGATGCTGAGGAAAAATTAAAATCTTTATTGGAGCATGAAAAAAATCTGCAGGATAAATTACATAAAGTTAAATCCTCATCAACTGATCAGCCGGAAAAAGACTGGTAAGTTTTACTCAGAAACTACTTCAATTTTGAATAGCTCCTCTTTAATCATCCTTCCTTTCTTTAATTGTATTTTTGCAAATTAAAATAGTGATTAAATCGAATGCAGTTATACGCTGAATCCTTAACGGAATATAAACGGCTTGCCACACTCCCGGTAAAAGCAGGTCATCTGCTGTTAGGCAATTTTAATCCTATTCGTATACAAACAATGACTACCACCGATACGATGGATACTATTGCAACCGTAGAGCAGAGTATTCGCTGTATTGAAGCAGGTTCTGAACTTATCCGTATTACAGCGCCTTCTAAAAAAGAGGCAGAAAACCTTATCAATATAAAAAACGCATTACGCAAACACGGGTTCGATACACCTATAGTTGCCGATATTCATTTTACACCAAATGCTGCTGAAATTGCAGCCAGGCTTGTTGAGAAGGTTCGTATTAATCCGGGTAATTATGTAGATAAAAAAAAGTTTGAAATACTTGAATATTCTGATGTGGAATATCTGGAAGAAATTGAGCGTATAAGAAATCGCTTTACTCCTTTAGTGAAGATCTGTAAAGAATACGGTACGGCTATGCGTATTGGTACTAATCATGGTTCATTGAGTGATCGCATTATGAGCCGTTACGGTGATACACCCATAGGGATGGTTGAAAGTGCCATGGAATTTTTGCGGATAGCAGAGAGTGAAGGATATTACAATATTGTCTTAAGTATGAAGAGCAGTAATCCCCAGGTAATGGTACAGGCATACAGGCTCCTGATTCAAAATATGTATGATGAATTAGGGCATTGTTATCCATTGCATTTGGGTGTTACCGAAGCAGGTGACGGCGAAGATGGAAGAATTAAATCAGCTATTGGTATTGGCACATTACTGGAAGATGGGATAGGTGATACAATAAGGGTTTCATTAACTGAAGATCCTGAATTAGAAATTCCTGTTTGCAGAAATATTGTGAAACGATACAGCCCCCTCCAAATCTCCCCCCACGGGGGAGGCTTAGCCAACACACAAAGCCAGACAAATGTTTTTGAAATTTCAGATAAAAATTTAAATGTCAAGACTGCAATAAACAAAACAAATATCGAAACAGGAGAATCTTCAAAGTCCCTCCCTGTCGGGGAGGGATTTAGGGAGAGGCTTCTCTCTATTGGAGAGGGATTTAGGGAGAGGCTTCCTTTTGAATATAAAAGAAGAGAAACGATTGATGTGAATAATATTGGCAATAAGCATGTTCCGGTTGTTATTGGAGACCTGCATAAAATCGAAAAGATCAAACGTGAAGATTTAGAAGCTATAGGCTGTACTTATGATATAGTTACCGATAAATGGAATATTAGTGATACGGCTGCAGATTATTTATTTACCGCAGATCAGCTAATTGATTTTGCATTACCGGTAACATTAAAAGTGATCTGTTATTACAATACATGGCTTAATTGTACAGACAAAGAAAAATATTTCCCCATTATTGATCAAGAACAATACTTAGATGATGCCATTACAACATCAGCAGTTATTAATTTTGTAATGATTGATTGTTATTCTGATGGTTATCCTGCGGTTGATATTGAAAAAATATTTTCAAAATTAAAGAATGACAGCACTGTTGTGATATGTTTAAGCTCTACAAATCGGAATGCTGTTCAGAGTATTCGAAAAATGTTTTTACAGTTAATACATGAGGACATAAAAAATCCTGTCGTAATAATTACTGACAGTATGCATGAAATAATGGACGAAAGTCTTATTCATTATTCAATAGAAACCGGGGCATTGTTACTTGATGGTTTTGGAGATGGAATTTGTTTGGGGCATCGGTTTTCTGAGAAAAAAGTGCCAACCGATAATAAATTTCTTAACTCAATTGCTTTTGGAATTTTACAGGCAACCCGTACAAGAATTTCAAAAACAGAATACATTAGTTGCCCAAGCTGCGGAAGAACATTGTTTGATCTGCAGGAAACTACTGCAAAAATAAGAGCCGTTACTAATCATCTTAAGGGGGTAAAAATTGCCATTATGGGATGCATAGTAAATGGTCCGGGAGAAATGGCAGATGCTGATTTTGGATATGTGGGCAGTGGCCCCGGTAAAATAACTTTATATAAAGGAAAAGAAGTTATAAAAAGATCAGTTTCTGAAGATGTAGCCGTTGCTGAATTAATAGATCTTATCAAAGAAAATGATGCATGGTTAGAGCCTGCCTGATTTTATTTTTCATTTTTAAATTCCCCTTTTAGGTTACGGGTATGCAGACAGATTTTTTAGTAATAGGATCAGGAATAGCAGGACTTACTTATGCATTAAAGGTTGCACAGGATTGTCCTGATAAAGCGGTTACCATTCTTACTAAAGCTCAAAGTGATGAGACGAATACAAAGTATGCCCAGGGAGGCGTTGCCGGAGTAATGGATATGGATCATGACAGTTTTGAAAAGCATATTGAAGATACTTTAATTGCCGGCGATGGATTATGTAACAGGAAAATTGTGGAGATAGTGGTAAAAGAAGGTGTTGAAAGAATAAACGAGATCATTGAATGGGGGGCCAGGTTTGATAAAGACCATGAAGGTGAATATACACTTGGAAAAGAGGGTGGCCATAGCGAATCAAGGATACTGCATCATAAGGATGTAACGGGTAAAGAAATGGAAAGAACTTTACTGGCTGCCATTAAAAACAAACCCAATATTAATCTTATTAATCATTGTTTTGTCGTTGATATAATTACACAACACCATCTTGGTTTTTTGGTAACCAAAGCAACACCTGATATTACATGTTATGGAGTGTATGTAATAAACATGCAAACAAATAAAATAGAAAAAATTATCTCCGGGATAACGTTATTGGCAGCAGGTGGTAACGGACAGGCATACCGTACAACAACAAACCCTGCAATTGCAACCGGAGATGGAGTTGCTATGATGTACAGGGCAAAAGGCAGGATTGAGAATATGGAATTTATACAGTTTCACCCAACTGCTTTATACGAGCCGGGAGTTGCGGGGCAATCATTTTTAATAACAGAAGCAGTAAGAGGAGATGGAGCTATTCTCCGCAATAATAAGGGCGAAGCTTTTATGGAAAGGTATGATGCCAGGGAAGATCTGGCGCCGAGAGATATTGTTGCAAGGGCTATTGATAATGAAATGAAAGTTGCAGGTACTGAGCATGTATATCTTGATTGCAGGCATATGGATATTGAAAAATTTATTCATCATTTCCCAAATATTTATGAAAAATGCAAATCAATAGCTATTGATGTTGCCAAACAAATGATACCGGTTGCTCCGGCAGCGCATTACAGTTGCGGCGGAATAAAAACCGATGAATGGGGAAGAACATCCATCAATAATTTATATGCCTGCGGCGAATGTGCCAGTACAGGTTTACACGGTGCAAACCGGTTAGCAAGCAATTCATTGCTGGAAGCTATGGTATTTGCGCACAGGTGTTATATAGCCTCCCTAAATCCCTCCAACGGAGGGACTTCCCATCCGCACAAAAGCTCAGTTTTCAATAATGAAAATTTTTCGGGTAGTGAAACTTGGGCACTAAGCAACGGCGAAATCTCCCCTATCCGGGAAGATTTAGAGGGGGCTGTAGAGGGTTTGAGGGAGGCCGCAATTCCAGATTGGAATGCGGCCGGAACTACAGCCCCCAAAGAAATGATTTTAATTACGCAAAGCTTAAAAGAACTGCAATTGCTTATGAGTGATTATGTAGGTATTGTGCGTACAAATGTTCGTTTGGCACGTGCAATGAAACGACTTGATTTATTGCATGAAGAAACAGAAGCGTTGTACCAGGCTACCGAAATATCCCCACAGCTTTGCGAAGTAAGAAATTTAATTACGGTTGGATATTTAATTACCAAAGGAGCACAGCTAAGGCATGAAAGCAGGGGTTTGCATTTTAATACGGATTATCCCTATAAGAGCGACAGGCTGCAGAATATAGTGTTGTAATGCAAGTACAATTTATAATTGCCGCTTAACCGGGTATTCAAAATAGTTTTTTTGTCTTCGCAGAAAGTTCATTAATCGATTATTATCTTCTACGTTTAAGCCTGATGGGCTTAACCCTAACAGTTTATTTGTATCAATATCAAACCAGCAAAGAAGTGTAGTAATTTTTTTCCCGTCAACATTAAAATATATTTCCATAGCATTTAATAGCATGCTGTCATTTGAATCTCTTAAAGTATCTGTAATTCGATAACGTACAGGGGTTACATAAATGGAATCGGTGGGTACAAAATCCAAGTAATAATCGCAGCCATTTAATAAATGCCGCTCAATATCCATTTTACCTTCTACTGCAAATACTTCAGTTTTATTTTCAAAATTCTTCAGCATTTTTTCTTTATTAAAAAACATTGTAAGTACTGTATCATAAAAAGCTTCATCAGCACTATAAGTTTCTGTTGAATGAAAAGCAAAATATTTTGTAAGTGTGCTTTTAAGATATTTTGCTGCTTGTTGTAATGTTTGCAGGTATAATTTTTCTTTTTGAGTAAAAGTATTTACAGGAATTTGCCCAGTTGCAGTAAAACATTTTAGAGCGATAATTATGATAATTAATTTTTTCATTTTGCCTATAAGAATTCAATTTTTAAAATCCCTGAAAATTATTTGAATACTGTAAGTCATATCCTCTAATCATACGGATATCCTCCTAATTTTTATAAGGAAGTCTATATCTCCAATTGAATAAATATTCTTCCCATCTCCAAAATTTATAAGGTGATTTTTTAAACAATCTATATAAAGTGGTATCTCCCGAATTTGGATACTTTTGTTTAAATCTGCTCCAATCACGTCTATTTCCTAATATTCTTTCTTTAGCCAGAGTATTTCCAAAGTAGGGTTCTTCCATTATGGTATGTGTACCGTTCGCATTACTATATCGATAATATTCCCAATTAATGCCTAATAAATTTTTAGTGCATTGAAGATTTGAGATAATGGATTATGAAGATAATATTTCTGAATAAAAAACAATGCATTCAACAATACATCCATTCAACAATTCAACAATGAAACTCTGTATCTTTATCTTTGCCCGATGTATTATCTTGTCTACGGTCCGCTTTGGATAATTTCTCTTTTACCATTTCGTGTTCTCTATTTCATTAGCGATGTATTCTATGCCTTAATTTATTATTTGGCCGGCTACAGAAAAAAAGTGGTAATGAGTAATTTAAAGATCGCTTTTCCTGAAAAAACTGAAAAAGAAAGGACAATAATTGCAAAGAAATTTTACCAACATTTTACAGATACTTTTATTGAAACGATTAAAATGCTTTCCATCAGCGAAAAAGAATTGAAGAAAAGATTCACCGTTAATATTGATGAAATAAATTCTTTGTATGATTCCGGCCAGAACCTTTTAATAGTCTCGGCTCATTATTTTAACTGGGAAATTGCCAATGCCGGAACTTCTTTATTTATAAAATATCCTTTGATAACAGCTTATATTCCCGTACAAAATAAAGCTGTTAATAAGCTCATTTATAACTTAAGAACAAGATTTAAAAATGCAATTTTAATTGACGCTACAAAATTCAGAAATCAATTTTATCCCTATCTTAAAAAAAGATTTGCTTTAGGACTTGTAGCAGATCAGAAACCGGCGCAGCCAAGAGCCGCCTATTGGGTACCGTTTTTTGGGGAGCTTGTACCTTTTGTTAAAGGCCCGGAAAAAACCAGCAAAGCAAATAATACTGCTGTTGCTTACCTACATTTTTATCCTGCAAAAAGGGGCTATTATAATTTGGATTACCAGGTTGTAACTACAACCCCCAAAGCGTTTGCTGATGGAATGCTTACCAGTAAATTAATAGAAATAACGGAAGAATGTATCAGAAAGCAACCGGCAGCTTATTTATGGAGCCATAACAGGTGGAAATGGAATTTCAATGAAGAGGAATATGGTGAATTCGTAGTTAAGGAATGATCTTAATTTAATACACTTGCTTCCTTTTCAATTTCAATATCTTTCTCTTCCTTAATTTTACCCCAGCCACCTACAACATTACGCAGATTATGATATCCATGTTTTTTCATCAGTGATGTTGCAATAACACTTCTGTATCCTCCGGCACAATGAATATATAAGTTCTGGTCATCTTCAAAATTTGCTATCTGCGCTACATCAGTCATATCAGACAAGGGTAAATTGATGGCATTTTTTATATGACCTTCACCAAATTCGGTTTCCCGTCTTACATCCAATACCGTTAGTTTAGGATCATGTTTTATATCCAGCGCCAGCTCACCTGCTTCCACATCAATTATCAGGTCAACCTTTTCACTTGCATTTTCCCATGCTTCAAAGCCACCCTTTAAATAACCTTCCACTTTATCAAAGCCAACTCTTGCAAGGCGGATAATGGTTTCTTCTTCCATCCCCACATCAGTAACTAAAATAATCCTCTCATGAAATGGAAGTAAAGTTCCTGCCCATTCGGCAAACCTTCCTTCAAGGCCTATAAATACTGAACCTGGAATAAATCCCTGCGTAAAGTCAGCAGCTTTGCGGGTATCTAATATAAGTACATTTTCAGCAATCTTATTTTTAAATTCTTCTACAGTTAAAGGTGTAAGCCCTTTGGTTTTTACTTCAGTAAGACTATCATATCCTTCTTTATTAATTTTTGCATTAACCGCAAAATAAGCAGGAGCCGAAGTTAAACCAGATGTGACTGCCTTAATAAATTCTTCTCTTGATTGCGGTTGGAGGGCATAGTTTGTTTTTTTTTGTTCGCCAATGGTGCTGAAGGTATCCGGGCCCAGATTTTTTCCGCAACTGCTTCCTGGACCATGGGCGGGGTAAACAATAATTTTATCCTGTAAAGGCAGTATTTTATTTTGAATTGTATCATACATAACGGAAGCCAGGTCTTCTGTGGTCATGTCGCCACTGCTAAGGTCAGGCCTTCCCACATCGCCTACAAATAAAGTGTCTCCGGTAAAAATGCAATACGGGATTTGACTTTCATCTTTTAATAAATAGCATGTAGACTCAATTGTATGCCCAGGTGTATGTACAGCTTGTAAAGTAATATTACCAATAGAGAAAATTTCTCCATCTTTTGCTATGTGAACCGTGTAATTTGTTTCTGTTTCAGGGCCATAAACAATTTTTGCACCTGTTTGCTTGCTTAGGTCCAGGTGGCCGCTTACAAAATCAGCATGGAAATGTGTTTCAAAAATATATTTTATATCCGCATTTCTTTCTTTAGCCAGTTTAATGTACGCATCTACATCTCTTAAGGGATCAATAATTGCTGCTATGCCTTCGCTTTCAATAAAATAAGCTGCCTCGCTAAGGCAACCTGTATAAATTTGCTTTATGAACATATAAAGATAATTAGTACAAAGATAATGTAATAAAAAACGGATACTATATCGCACCCGTGTTACAAAACATAAATAAGTAAAGTTTAACCAACCAGCTTTGTTACAAATTCATCAATCGCTTCAACCCGTTGCTTATTAATGGTATAATAAATAAATTTACCTTCCCTTTTTGTAGCCACTATACCAGCCTTACGTAATATGGCAAGATGTTGGGAAGCAACAGATTGTTCGAGCCTGAGCTTTACATAAATCTCTGTTACCGCAAGCTTTTCGTTCTCATTGATAATTTTAACGATTTGCTGACGAAGCTTATGATTTAATGAGCGAAGAACGAGCGAAGCTTTTTTTACATTGTAATAATTAATATGCAATGTATTTTCTCCTTCCTTACCGGCTTCCTGGTTAGCAAATTGTTGGTTAGATTCCGAAGACATAATAATGTTGTTTGGATATTGTAAAGATAAGAAACAGTAAAAAATATAAGAAATAATTAATCATCAAAAAAAGGCTTTTTAACAATTATTCCAATTTAGATGCAGTATAAAATTCCTTTAGATAATCAGGTGAGGAGGTGTAAATATCTGCAAAGTGCTTTTTTAGATAACTTTTATACGATAATTGCGCCATAGCATCAGAACCGATTTTTGTATCTAAAAAAACAGCTCTTTTGTTATCTTTAATTTCTTTAAATTTTTTAATTCCGCTTCCCGAAAAATAAATTTTATTGGTTTGCAGGGTATCATTAAAAGATTTATCACTTAAAACCATTGCGCAGGGTTCTATAATTTGTATAAGCTGGTAATCATATACTGCTGTGAATACCTCCATTCTTTTGGCGTCAATCATCGGGCAATACAAGGCTGATTTATCCTCTGTTTGTTTGAATGTAGATAACGCCATTACTTCCAGCGTATTAAGGGTTATCATAGGGATGTTTAACGCATAACACAATCCCTTTGCACTGGCCATACCAACACGTAATCCTGTATATGAACCCGGGCCTGCAGTAATGGCTACAGCATTCAATTTATTAATGGGGAGATGAGATTTTTTTAATAGATCTTTTATAGCCGGTTGCAGAAACGAGGCATGATCTTTTTGATTGGTGTTTGTAGCAGAATGAATTATCATATCCTTTTCAGATATACTAATTGAAGCAATTTCAGTAGCCGTATCTATATTTAGTATTAATGCCATTAATCGGTAAGTAATTCATTTTTCATTTCCGGAGCTATAGTGTAACTGTTGTTAGTTTCACTTAACTTTTGCAGAAGGCTATACACCTTTTTTAAACCTATCTTTTTGGCCCATTCAAATGGCCCATAAGGATAATTGGTTCCCAGTTTCATGGCAATATCTATTTCATCCTTACTGCTTACACCTTCACCTAATGCAAAGTATGCCTCATTGATTATCATTGATATAATCCTTGCTGAAACCAGACCAGGCTCATCAGCCACGGTTATATATTTCCACCCCATCTTTTGAAAAATAGTATTCACAATTTCTTTATGTGAAGTTGCTATCTCCCAAATATCCCGGTTTATAAAGGTTGACCAACCATTAATCCGGTTAAAATTGCCCGGTAAGTCAAGTTCGCTTAAAGTATGAATAGTAGAATTAATAAATACCGGTTTTGTTCCAAATACTCTATAAGTATCTTTATTTATGGCTTCTTCTAACAAAAAAAAAGAATCAATATTATCATAATTAATTTCATTATTTAAAAGGGATGATTGGTTTTCTATAAAGATTACCTTTATACCCTGATTTAATTTTTTATTTCTAAATTCCTGTTCAATCACTGCATCTGCCAATACCATTATCTGCATGTACAAAACTTTATGTAAAAATAGGTTTGTTAGTTGATGGAAAGTTTTGCAATTTTATAAACACCTTAAAACTCTTATGATTAAACAAATTATTAATACGCCTAAAGCGCCTGCCCCGATTGGTCCTTATAGCCAGGCAATAAAAACAGGTGATATGCTTTTTATTTCAGGGCAGGTTGCCTTAAAGCCCGGCACAGGCGAATTAGAAAATGCTGATATTATTGAAGAAACGCACCAGGTGATGAAAAACCTGAAAGCTATTTTATCAGAGGCTGACATGGATTTTAATGCTGTAGTAAAAACAACAATCTTTTTAAGCGATATGGAGCTGTTTGGAGATGTAAATGAGATTTATGGAAGGTATTTTGATGGAGATTTTCCTGCACGGGAAACGGTGGCTGTAAGAGGGTTACCCAAAAATGTTAATGTAGAAATTAGTATGATAGCTGTTAATAAAACAAATAATTGAAAAGGCTTGTAATTATAACATCAAAGGCGCACAATTATTTAACCTCCACATTGCAACAAAGAGGATACTCAATTCTGCACGCTGAAAAAATAAATTACGAGGAGTTATCTGCAATAATTAACCAGGCAGAAGGCCTTATTATAACAACAAGGCTTAAGCTTGATAAGGAAATTATTGATAAAGCCATAAAATTAAAGTGGATAGGCAGGCTTGGCAGTGGTATGGAATTGATTGATACTGCCTATGCAGAAACCAAAGGAATAAAATGCGTAAGCAGCCCTGAAGGTAACCGGAATGCTGTGGCTGAGCACGCACTGGGTATGCTTCTCGGATTAATGCATAAAATAACTTCCAGTTTTGAAGAGGTAAAAAATAATAAATGGATAAGAGATGCTAACCGCGGAATTGAGTTAAACGGAAAAACAGTTGGCATTATAGGATTTGGAAATACAGGCAGCACCTTTGCTAAATTACTGGCTCCGTTTGATGTTACCGTTCTCGCATATGATAAATACAAATTTGATTTTGGAGGTGATTATATCAGGGAAGCCAATCTTGATCATCTTTGTAAGTATTCTGATGTGATAAGTTTTCATGTTCCGCTTACAGATGAAACGCATCATATGGCAGATAAATCTTTTTTTAATTCACTGGAAAAGCAGCCCTATTTTCTTAATACCAGCCGGGGGAAAATAACAGATACAGCTGAGCTGATAAATGCAGTGCAAAATGGTAAAATATCCGGCGCCGGTCTGGATGTATTGGAAAATGAAAAATTTGAAACCTATTCTAACCTTGAAAATGACCAGCTTGATTGGCTTTTACTGCAATCTAATGTAATAATTACTCCGCATATCGCAGGTTACAGTAATGAAGCTTTTTACAAAATGTCAAAAATTTTGCTGGAAAAACTACAATTGGAATAATATAATTTTTCTATCTTTATACAAATACAACGCTTCAGTAAATATGGGGCGTTGTATTTTTTTTCGATACCCGAAAGACATAACTACCTATAAAAATGATTTATGAGCAGTGATACAAATTATGTAAAAAAAGAAACCTTTGAGCAAATGAAGGTTGAATTGCAACACATGAAAGGTGTTGAACGCCCCGCTGCTTCCAGGGCAATTGCAGAGGCAAGGGAAAAAGGCGACCTGAAGGAGAATGCTGAATATGATGCTGCCAAAGAAGCACAGGGAATGCTTGAGGCAAAAATTAAGCAGCTGGAAGGTGTGCTTGCTACAGCCCGTATTGTGGACGAGGAAAATATTGATACCAGCAAGGTTTCTATTTTAACCAAGGTTACCCTTACTAATCTTAAGACAAAGAAAAAAGTTACTTACCAGATAGTATCTGAAAAAGAAGCCGATCTGAAACAAGGAAAAATATCAGCGTTCTCACCAATTGGCAATGGATTGCTGGGGAAAATAGTTGGAGAAACAGCAGAGATACAAGTTCCTGCGGGGGTGATTAAGTTTAAGGTTGAGTATATTACTGCTTAGTAATAAGAAATTAGAAATAAGTAATAAGAAATTAGAAAGTAATGCAACAACTTACCATTACAGAAGCTCAGCAAAAAGTAGATGAATGGATAAAAACAGTTGGTGTAAAATATTTTAACCCGCTTACCAACCTTGGGATATTGATGGAAGAAGTGGGAGAGCTTTCGAGGCTCCTGGTAAGAATTTACGGAGACCAGTCCTTTAAAGAAAGTGATAAGAATAAAAAGCTGAGTGATGAGATGGCGGATATTCTTTGGGTATTACTCTGCCTTGCCAACCAAACCGGCGTTGACCTTACAGAAGCGCTGCATAAAAATTTTGAAAAGAAAAGTGTAAGAGATGCTGAAAGGCATAAGGAGAATGAGAAGTTGAGGTGATATTAAAAATGAATTATTTGGCGAATAGGCTTAACGATATCATTATTGTTATTTAGTTTCGAATGCATGAGTTCAATCAATACTGGTTGCCCTCTAACTACTGCAGAAACTATAATTAGGTGTTGAATCATAGTAGTTTTAAATTGTTTTCCAGAACCTTGAGACGTTACCGCTTTTAGCCTGAGTTTTAATCTATATCCATTTATTTTTTTATCCAACAAATAGCAAATGATCGGCTCTTTTTCTATCTCGAAAACCCCTTTATTTAAATAAAGTAGTTTTATATCTTTATCAACAGTTGATTTTGCAATTTCTATGGTCGGATAATAAGTCCATGTTAATAAACCACCGTTATCACAACGAAGACTATTAGAATTGTAGGATGAGTCACCCTGACAACAATTGTACTTTGGTATAGAAGTCTTTTCTCTTGGTACTTTAAATTTAACTCCACAAAACGAAACATATTCTAGCTTACTTACTTCACATACAGGAACAAATATGGGAACTTTCTTTTTTGATATTTGCCCAAAGCAAATATTTACAATCGCTAAATGGAAAATAATTATTAATCCATGTTTCATAAGTAGATTAAAATTAAATAAGAACTATTAAATATAGTATACTTTTTGTTTCCATTCTTGCTGCCAAATAGTATTCCGA
>MWYX01000033.1 GCA_002050465.1 Chitinophagales bacterium 65-1 | reverse complement strand
GTAGTAATGTATTACAATTAACATCGGGTGATGGTGCTGCTAATCTCACATATAAAGGGCCACTAGCCAAAAACAATAATACCAATTCTTTTGTAAACGGTTTTATTTCTTTTAAAAACGGGACAGTGTTGTACTCCCCTCGTGATATAGAATTAAAAAGTGTGAATGGTCGGATAGTATTCAAAAGCTCAGATGTATTTGTAGAAAACCTTCAAGCCGAGGTGCTGAATAATAAAATATTTATGGAAGGAAGGGCGCTTAACCTGTTAACCCTGATAGACTCAGAACCCAACAAAGTGAACATTGACTGGAATATTTATTCTCCCTCACTTAACCTTAACGCATTTACTTTTTTATTAAAAGCCAGGAAAAAAGCAGCAGCTAATTATAGCAAAAAAAATAAGCTTGTAAAAATGGCCAGTAAAATTGACCAGGCACTTGACCAGGGCAGTGTGGTGGTTAACTTAAAAGCTGGTCATCTTATTTATAAAAAGTTTGATGCCACCAATGCTATAGCAAATGTATCTATGCTGCAAGATCGGTATTTAATTAATAATGTAAGCATGGACCATGCAGGCGGACGAATGGAATTATCCGGTTCACTTATAGGGGAGGCGGCTAACAGACACCAGGCAAAAGTGAATGTGGCAGTACAGAATGCAGATGTAAGCAAAACGCTGGCAGCATTTAATAATTTTGGACAGGACGGAATAACAGCGCAAAGCTTAGCCGGCAAACTGTCCGCAAAAATTGATGCAAACCTGGCAATTGATGATGAAGGAAAAGCTTATCCTGGCAGTGTTGCAGGTATTGTGGATTTCTCTCTTAAAAACGGAGCGCTGATTAACTACGAGCCTGTAAAAAAAATGCAGATTTTTTTATTTAAAAACAGGGATTTTGATAACATACGCTTTGCCGAATTGAAAAATCGTTTTGAAATAAAAAACCAGGAAGTAAAGATCAACAGAATGGAAATACAGTCCAGTGTAATGTCAATGTTTGTTGAAGGAATATTCAGTACAAGAGGAACAACAGATATAAGCATACAGGTGCCACTAAGTAATATTCATAAACCAGATGCACATGTAAAGCCGGAGAATATAGGTACAGATAAAAAAGCAGGCAGAAGTATTTATCTCCGCGGCCGCCCCGGCCCTGATGGCAATATTAAATTTAAACTTGACCTTTTTAATAAATTTAAGAAGGAGAAAGAGAAAACGGCAGGGATAAGAGAGTAAAAAGCTGAGTTTACAATAACTTAGCTGGCAAAACTTTTGCTGATTGGTACAATTATGATGGAACTGGCACCAGAACACATAAATCAACTTGAAACTTTTTTTAATAATAGTAAATTCTCCACACATGGGGCTGTTATTACCGATCTTGATGGTACAGCAGTGCATGAGTACAATGGCAAAATTATAATTCATACCTCCGTAGAGCTCGGATTAAAAAAAATGCATCATCTTGGCCGACCGATAATTATCAATACACTTCGTTTCCCTTTATCAGTGATACATACTTTTGGAAAGGAATGGTATACTATTTCGAATGCTCCCATTCCGGTTATTTTATTAAATGGCAGCCAGCTTGGCCATATTGTACAATCACCAAACGGTAATTTTGTGTTCAAACAAATGGTATCATTTACATTAACGGAGCCGGAGATAGATACTGTTTTAAAAGGAGTATCAGATTTAATTGAGGGGGGAATTCATAATATTGTTTTCTTTTATTATCCTGAAGACTGGACTGCCGGAGAGATCATCTGGACACCAGATGAAAAAAGAATCCCCCAGTTACAAAAAAAATATTTAAGTGCATCATCGGTAATTTCAACAAGCCAGGAAAAATTAAGAAATATATTATTATCACAAAAGCTTTGCATGATTTTTTTGCTGATAGAAGCAGAAGCGGATAAACTGATGGCATACCAGCACAGTAAAAAGAATAATTTTTTTACCACTGCCGGGATAGATAAATTATCGGGGACGAAAGAAATGGCAAAACTATTGGGCGCTGATCTTGCTCATTCCATTGGAGCAGGCGACACCGAAATGGATAATTTTCTCAAAGGTGTTGGCCTGTCCGTTCATATTGGAAATGGTAAATTGCCATTCCGGGGTTCATCAGATACCATTAAACTACCTGGTTTTACAGAATTCGGTCAGCTTCTTTTTCATTTTGCAGAAATGCAGCAAAATAAAATATTACAGTAATAAATGCCTGTTAAAAGTAAAGCAAAGATCAGGGAACATATGATGCTTGCAAGAAAATTGCTCAAGCATTTCTATGGCAATAAAAATATCAGGATCAAATCGCTTTCCGGCGGGTTAAGCAATTATGTTTTTTCAGCAAGTTTGCCGGAGAACGAATTAATAGTAAGGCTTAGTGATAAACAGGAAAAGATTACAGGTTTTTTAAAAGAGCAATGGGTAGTGGAAAGGGCCAGAGAATATAAAATACCAGTGCCTGATATACTTGAAGTTGGTAATGAAATTATTCCTGTACCATACATGGTAGTTAGAAAGATAAATGGAGAAGCCGCAACAGATTATACTGAACGCAGGCAACTACTACATGATATGGGAAAGCTTGCAGCAAAAATTAATACAATACCTACCAATAATTTTGGCAATGTATCAGACTGGTCAGAAAACATTCTTTCAAAAAATAATACATGGAAAGAATATCTCCATAAAGAACTGAATGTAATGCAGCGGCTTAATACGCTGATAAAATATAAAATGCTTTTACCCAAAACCGGTAAGGCAATAAAAGCTCACCTGGAAGAAATGGAAAGCTGGAAAAAAAAGCCAACGCTGAATCATGGAGATATAAGATTTAAAAATATAATCATAGATAAACAGGGAAAAATAATTTCTATTATAGATTGGGAAAATTGCACCTCTAACATTGCCCCTTATTGGGAACTCTCCATTGCCTTACATGATCTTTCCATTGATGAACAGGAACATTTTTTAAAGGGATATGGTATAACGCCTGCTGCATATAATAAAATGGCTCCCTTTATTAAAACACTCAATATCCTGCACTATGCCCCCATAGTTCAAAAAAATGTAATAAAGAAAAAGTTTGAGAAACTGGCTCATTTTAAATCACGTATTAATGGCTCGTTGGATATGTACTCTTTCTAAAAAAATAACTCTTAAGATCCCAAATATTTCCTAACATAATCTGCTGCCTCTTTTGCATTTCGTAACTTTACAACATGCACAATTATTTACAGGATTTGAATGAGCCACAGAGAGAAGCTGTGCTGCATCGGGACGGCCCTATCATGATTGTTGCAGGGGCAGGAAGTGGTAAAACAAAAGTACTTACTACCCGTATTGCCCATCTTATGGCTAACGGGGTGGATGCTTTTAATATTCTTGCCCTAACATTTACCAACAAGGCTGCTGCAGAAATGAAGGAAAGGGTAGAAAGAATTTTAGGTAACAACGAAGCAAGAAATTTATACATCGGAACCTTTCACTCTGTATTCGCTAGAATTTTACGGGCTGAAGCAGACAAGCTGGGCTATCCACGCAACTTTACCATTTATGATACTGATGATGCAAAAAGTGTGGTAAAAACGGTTATTAATGAATTAGGCCTGGATGATAAGCAGTACAAGCCAAATGTAGTGTATAACCGAATTTCAGGTGCTAAGAATGGCTTGATAACGGCAGCCGAATACATGAACGATTATATTTTACAGCAGGAAGATGTAAGGGCCAATCGGCCAATGCTGGGGCAGATTTTTGATGCGTATTGCAAGCGCTGTTTTAAAAACGGCGCAATGGATTTTGATGACCTGTTGCTTAAGTTTTATTTATTACTAAGCACACATCCTGAAAGCCTGAGCAAATACCAGCGAAAGTTTAAATACATAATGATTGATGAGTACCAGGATACCAACCCGGCACAATATGCAATTATTAAACTGCTGGGCGCCATGCATGAAAATGTAGCCGTAGTGGGTGATGATGCACAAAGCATTTATAGCTTTAGGGGCGCCACAATAGAAAACATTTTACAGTTTCAAAAAGATTATGATGAGGTAAAGATTGTTTTACTTGAGCAGAATTACCGTAGCTCACAAAGTATTTTGCATGTTGCCAATGATGTTATTGCCAATAATAAAGGCCAACTCCCCAAAAAATTATGGACAGCCAATGATGAAGGAGAAAAAATAAAACTGGTACGTACAGCAACGGACAATGATGAAGGAAAATATGTTGCAGATGCCATACAGGAGCAAAAGCTTCGCAACCATTTTCGCAATAGTGAGTTTGCCATTTTATACCGCACCAATGCACAAAGCCGGAGTTTTGAAGAAAGCCTGCGCCGCATGAATATTGCTTATCGCATTTATGGTGGTATAAGCTTTTACCAGAGGAAAGAAATAAAAGATTTCTTAAGTTATCTGAGGGTTATTTTAAATCCGGGTGACGAAGAAGCATTAAAACGCATCATTAATTTTCCTGCAAGAGGTATTGGAAAAACGACTATTGAGAAGGCGATTTTATTTGCCAATAATAATAATATTTCATTCTGGAATGTACTGGAACGGACTGCTGAATTTGGTTACAGGGCAAATACCCTTGAGGTAATAAACAACTTTGTTACAATGATAAAAATGTTTCAAAGTGAACTGGAAAAAAAGAATGCGTATGATCTTGCAATAATAGTAGGCAAAAGCACTGGTATAATAAAAGATTTGTTTAATGATAAAACAACCGAAGGATTAGCAAGATATGAGAACATACAGGAGTTACTTAATTCTATTAAAGAATTTACCGAAACACCCACTGAAGATGGTGAATTGCTGGATAAAAGCCTGGGGAGTTACCTGCAGCAAATTACTTTACTTACTGATGCAGATGAGGATAAAAGCGAAAGTGATGTGGTAAAATTAATGACAATACATGCTGCAAAAGGCTTGGAGTTCCCGGTAATTTTTGTTGGAGGTTTGGAAGAAACTTTGTTCCCCAACTCTATGTCAATAAACACTAAAGAGGAATTAGAAGAAGAACGAAGATTATTTTATGTGGCAGTAACCCGGGCAAAGCAGAAATTATATTTAACGTATGCAAATACACGCTACCGCTTTGGAAACCTTACACAAAATGAACCCAGTAGATTTATTAATGAGCTTCCTGAAAAATATTTAGACCGTGCTTTCGCAGGTGGCAACATGCGTAATAATCAAACCTCTCACTGGAATCCGTTTGATAAACTAAGATCAGCGTTCAAAGGACCAACAGATGACCGCCCACGTTACACTGATAAACCCTCCTATGTTGGAACTGCTACAGTAAAAATAAAAGAACATATTCCTTCTCCTGATTTTGCACCAAGCGATACGTCTAATTTACAGGAAGGTGCGAAAGTGGAGCATCAGAAATTTGGTTTTGGTGAAGTAATAAAAATGGAAGGGGCTGCACACAATCCTATTGCCACCGTTAAATTTGAGCATAACGGCGAGAAAAAAATAATGTTGAATTATGCTAAGCTGAGGGTAGTAAATTCTTAAGTTGCTTTATATGATTCTATGTGCCCTATGTGTTTAATTTTTTACTACCACATAGTACATAGGCACATAGTAACACATAGGGTACAACTTTCGAAATTAGAAAAAGCTTCTGCTTTTAACTTTCTAATTGCCATTCCTCTTAATAAACCTTAGTAACTTTATATTCTCAATTTTTTACAATGATTAAAACAGGCAATCCCGTAATAAGTATATACACTGAAATGACTCCTAACCCGGAGACCATGAAATTTGTAGCGAACAAATTATTATATCCCGGCAAGAGCATCGATTTCCAGGATGAGGCAAGTGCCGCCCCATCACCCTTAGCCACCGAGCTTTTCAGTTTCCCTTTTATAAAATCCGTTTTTATTGCAAGCAATTTTGTTACACTTACCAAAACAAATGAAACTGAAGACTGGCAGGATGTTATTCCTTCAATAAAACAATTTTTAAAAGAGTATCTGGAAGAAGGTAAGCCGGTTGTAAATGAAGAAGAAGTTGCTGCTATGAAATCACAAAGCAGCAACGAAGTAAGCGCTGATGATGAAGATGTGGTAAAGCGTATTAAAGAACTATTGGAAAATTATGTAAAACCAGCAGTAGAAATGGATGGCGGCGCTATACAATTCAGAAGCTACCAGGATGGAAAAGTGAACCTTATGCTCCAGGGAAGCTGCAGTGGTTGCCCTTCTTCTATGATTACTTTAAAAGCCGGCATTGAAGGTATGATGAAAAGAATGATACCGGAAGTTAAGGAGGTGGTGGCAGAGGCGGAATAAAATCTAAAACCCTCTAAATCTCCCTAAAGGGAGACTTGCAAAGTTTCTACGTTTTTTAAATCCTAAACTTATTCAGACTCTCTCTTTTTTTAATTCCAGCCTTAGTATTTTATAGCATCATCGTGAAGTTTATCTTGAGCAAAGTCGAAGGGTCGCAATCACTTTATCGGCATACCATTGAGCATCAAAAAGAAGCTTAAAAATTTTTAGCGTAACTAAGTCTCCCTTAGGGAGATTTAGAGGGTGTTCTACATATTCAATCCACCACAAACACTAATGGTTTGCCCGGTAACATAACTGCTCATATCACTTGCTAAAAACAACGTAACATTTGCAATGTCTTCAGCTGTTCCAAATCTTCCCAAAGGAATATTTGCTTTGTATTTATCAGCTCCTTCGCCTTCTTTTAAATAACTTGTCATATCTGTTTCTACAAAGCCGGGGGCAATGGCATTGCACCTAACATTGCGGCTGCCTAATTCTGCGGCTATAGATTTTGTAAATCCAATTATACCAGCCTTACTTGCTGCATAGCTGCTCTGGCCTGCATTTCCACGCATTCCTATTATTGAGCTCATATTTATAATACTTCCTTTCCTTGCTTTCATCATCGGGCGAATAACCTGTTTTGTCATATTGAAAACGCTTTTCAAATTTGTAGTTATTACTTCATCCCATTGCTCTGCGGTCATTCTTAATAACAAATTATCTTTTGAAATACCGGCATTATTAACGCAAATATCTATGCTGCCAAATTCTTTTACCACTTCATTTACTGTTGATTCAGCATAATCATAAATGGCCGCATTGCTTTTATAAGCCTTTGCGTTTATACCAAAAGTTTGTAATCTTTCTTCCAAAGCTTTTGCTTTTTCATCACTGCTCAAATAAGTAAAAGCAATGTGTGCTCCATGCTCTGCCAGTTTTAATGCAATGCCTTCGCCTATGCCGCGACTGGCGCCGGTTACAATGGCAACTTTTCCCTCTAATAATTTCTCCATGATTACTTAAATTTTTATAGATAAAATTTCTTCCACAAATTTTCTTTCATTACTTAGTCTCGGAACTTTATGCTGACCCCCCAATTTACCTTTGCTGCGCAGCCATTCAGTAAACGTGCCTTTTTTTACTGAATGAACCACCGGCATACGAAGTGCAATATTTTTATACCGCTTGGCTTCATAATCGCTGTTGGCATATTTTAAAGCATTGTCCAATTCAAATGTAAATTTATTAAGATCATCAGGGTCTTTATCAAATTCAATCAGCCATTCATGTGCCCCATTACTATTATCGCTAAAATACACAGGAGCTGCGGTATAATCAGTAACAATAGCCCCTGTTTTTTCAGAGGCTATGGCAATAGCTTTATCAGAATTATCAACGATTATTTCCTCTCCAAATGCATTAATATAATGTTTAAGCCTGCCGGAAACTTTTATTTTATAAGGATTAAGTGATGTAAATTGAATTGTATCCCCTATCAGATATCTCCATAAGCCGCCATTAGTGGTTATTACAGGAGCATAATTTTTATTTATTACTACATCTTTTAAACCTATGGTTTGTGGTTTCTCTTTTCCATATTCCTCCACAGGCATAAACTCATAAAAAATTCCATGATCCGTATATAAAAGCATTCCTTCCTCATCAGGCTTATCCTGCCCCGCAAAAAAACCTTCGCTTGCATTATATATTTCAAGATAATTTATTGGCTTACCAATCAGTTTATCAAGTTGTTCCCGGTAAGGTACAAATGAAACGCCTCCATGTATATATAATTCAAGGTTTGGCCACACTTCTTTCAGATATTGTTTACCTGAGAGCTCTAAAATTCTTTTTATTAAAACAATGGTCCAGGTAGGCACACCTGCAATTGAAGTAACATTTTCCTTCATTGTTGTACTTGCAAGCTTTTCAATTTTATCTTCCCATTCATCCAGCAAAGCAATACTTAATTCAGGAGTCCTTACCCAATGCCCCCAGAATGGAGTGTTTTGCATAAGCACAGCGCTTAGATCACCATAATGTATGTCTTCATTTACATGATGTACCTGGTGGCTTCCGCCCACTACCAGGCTTTTGCCTGTGAGTAAATCACTTTCAGGGAAATTTTTATAATAGTTTGTAAGCACATCTTTGGATGCCTTAAAGTGAGTATCAGTGAGGGTTTCATCGCTGATAGGTATAAACTTGCTTTTATCTGAAGTAGTGCCACTACTTTTTGCAAACCAGTTTACAGGCATATTCCATAAAATATTTTCTTCGCCTTCCATCATTTTTAAAATGTACGGTTTTATATCATCGTACTCATGAATTGGCACGTTGTTTTTATATTCTTTTATAGAGAATAAATTTTGAAACTTATACTTCCTGCCAAATTCAGTGTATTGTGCTGCTGTAATTAAATCCTGTAAAACTTCACGCTGGGCGGCAATCGGGTTGGTCACCCAATTTTCAATACGCCATAACCTTAAGCGTGCCAAACGTGATATTGCAGGGCTGAGCAGTTTCATATCTTGGCAAAATAATCAATAATTTAAGAAGATATTTGATATAGGTCAATAAGTCATCAGGTCATTGGTTATTAGTTTAAGTTGTATAATGACTATTGACTAATGACTGATTTTATGCTTGTAAAAAATCTTTTCGCTTTAATTCAAAATTTCTGCCGAGGTATAATCTTCTTACGTGTTCGTCATCGGCAAGTTCTTCCGCCGTGCCGTGTTTAAAAATTTTCCCTTCTATAAGAAGATAAGCCCTGTCACAAATGGAGAGTGTTTCATTTACGTTATGATCTGTAATAAGAATACCGATATTCTTAAATTTTAATTTATTTACTATTGACTGAATATCTTCAACGGCAATAGGATCTATTCCGGCAAACGGTTCATCCAATAAAATAAATTTAGGATCTACAGCCAGTGCCCGGGCTATCTCAGTTCTTCTTCTTTCGCCGCCGCTTAGTACATCTCCATTGCTTTTGCGAACGTGACTTAATCTTAATTCATCTATCAGTGATTCCAGTTTTTCTTTTTGCTGCTTTTTAGTGTACTTACTCATTTCCAGAACAGCTGCAATGTTATCTTCAACGCTAAGTTTTCTAAAAACACTTGCTTCCTGTGGTAAATATCCGATACCCATTTTTGCCCTTTTATACATAGGCAGCCGCGTAATATTGAGATCATTTAAAAAAATGTCGCCTTTATCAGGCCTTATTAAACCAACAACCTGGTAAAAACTTGTTGTTTTTCCGGCGCCATTCGGCCCAAGCAAACCTACAATTTCTCCCTGTTGAACATGAAATGATACATGGTTTACAACAGCACGTTTTCCATAATGCTTTACAAGCTCCTTGGCAAAAATTGTCAGATTCAAAAAAAATTATTTCAACAAAAATAATATAAGTAAGCTGTATGAGGTTTAGTTTAACAAGTTTGCGTTTTACTTACACTTGTTTATGTTTGCAAACAATTTTATAAGCCGAATGAAAGTAACCGATCACATAAAAGAAAAGGATACTATAATCTCTTTTGAAATTTTACCACCACTAAAGGGTAAAACCATTAATTCAATTTACGATCATCTTGATCCTTTGATGGAATTTAAACCGGCATTCATTAATGTTACTTATCACCGCAGTGAGCAGGTTTTTAAGAAAAAGGCTGATGGCACATTTGATAAAGTGGAAGTAAGAAAAAGACCCGGTACCGTTGGCATTTGTGCAGCCATAATGAATCATTACCAGGTAGATGCGGTACCGCATTTAATATGCGGAGGCTTTAGCAAACAGGAAACTGAAAATGCTTTGATTGATCTTGATTTTTTGGGAATTGATAATGTGCTGATTATCCGGGGGGATGCAGCAAAAAATGAAACCTTGTTTGAACCGGAACCTGACGGGCATCGCTATGCAACTGACCTTTTAAAACAAGTGATAAATCTTAATAACGGAATTTATCTTGAAGAAGATATAAGAGATGGCTCTAAAACAAAATTTTGTATTGGGGTTGCAGGCTACCCTGAAAAACATTTTGAGGCACCTAACCTGCAAACCGATCTTAGTTTCTTAAAGGCAAAAGTGGATGCAGGCGCCGATTATGTAACCACGCAAATGTTTTTTGATAATAAAAAATATTTTGCTTTTGTAAAAGCATGTAAAGAAAAGGGTATTAATGTTCCCATAATTCCCGGGCTAAAGCCTATTACAACAAAAAAGCAGTTATCTGTTTTGCCAAGAACTTTTCATGTAGATATTCCCACTGAATTAAGCAATGAAATTTTAAAATGCAAGGAAGATAAGGATGTAGAGATCGTGGGTACCGAATGGCTCTTAATGCAGTCGAAAGAATTAAAAAAAGCCGGCGTTCCTATTCTTCATTATTATACGCTTGGCAAGCCTCATGTTATCGTTAATACGGTAAAACAAATTGTGTAAACTTTAATTAAGACTAGTTTTTATTTTCGTTTGAAGCAGGTCGTCCATTTGCTGCAGTGTTAGTTTTTTTGCTATGATACGTTTTTCTTTATCTAATAAATATAATACAGGGGTTTGGGTAATATCATATAATTGTTTATAGCCCGGCTGTTGAGAAGCAGCAATGGCTTTTTTTGTTTCTTCAGTTTGATAAACATGTATCCACTCCTTTAAATTATGGTCCCTGATAAATTTAATCCACTTTTCTTTTTCATTTTCACTTAGCACACCATAAATTTTAACCCCCCGTTTTTTCCATTTTGCCTGGTAGAAAGAATCCAGCCTTGGTATTTCTTCACGACAATGACTGCAGGCAGGGTCCCAAAAAACAATAATTGTATTTGCAGCATCTACTTTGTAGAGTGGAAAGGGTTTTCCTGAGGTGTCCACCATATTAAGGTCAGCAGCTCTTTCACCGATCAGGTTTGCCATAACCATATAAGCCCTGTTAGAAATAGCAGATAATTGTTTTTCTGTCAGCCAGCTTGAAACTCCCTTTGAATGATATTTCTCAAAAAGGTGAACAAATACCGCATCCTGTCCCATATATTTTGGGTACATATATTCATCGGTAAGCCAGTTCAATAAAAACTTATACATCTCGGTATTAGTGCGTGCCAATAACAATAAATAATCTGCTTCTTTAATTATTGTATCGGGTGAGGGGGTTAAAATATCCCTGAAATATCTTTCAAGCTTGGGTAAAAAAAACGGTGTACGTATGATCCTGTTATCCATAAAAGTTATTCCATCCCAATAATGTTTTTTATAAAAATTATAGTTGGTTATAGAATCCTGTTTTGTTACAGGGCGGGGATTAACCACACCTGCTTCTTTCATACCATTAAACAAAGCTGCCAGCATAGATGAAGGATATTTTTTTATGATATTTTCCCTGTAACCGTTAAGTTCTTTATTTAATCTCTGATAATTATTTTGATGCAAAACTGAATCTGTTTTTGTTTTGCTGTTGGAATAAGCCAGTTGCTCTGTTTGAAGTTGTTTGGCTTTTATGGCGATAAATTTTTGATATTGATGAAAGAGCGCATTTTCTTTTGTACCTGTTACAATTGTTTTATTTATTAGGTCTGAAGTATCGGAAGTAATAGAAATACGTTGTTCTTTATCCACTAAAAAATCAATAAGCTTATCCTTGCCCGGGTAAACAATCGAATATATTCCCGGTTGTAAATTATTATTCTTTTTAAACACAGCAACTCCTTTTGAATTCACAACGGCGGAATCTTCAATATTTATATTTTTTCCATAATAATAAGTGAGGTAGGCCATCCCGCTTTTATAATTGGGAATTTGCAGCGTTACATGGTACTGACTTTTGGCTGCATATGAAATAATATATAGGATACAAAAAGGTAAAACTCTTTTCATCAACTTAAGAATAAACGCAAAATTATCTAAACGAAGGCAAGATAATCCACTGTTATAAATCCTTAACATTTTCATTCTACAAACGATTCTGCCTGTTATAGCTATTTTTACGTCTATACAAAAAATGAAAAGAAAAAAAATTATTCTTAAAAACCTGTCAATAACTGATTATGCTTCAGAAGGCAAATCACTTGGCCGGGTTGAGGGCAAAGTAATATTTGTAGAAGGCGCAGTACCAGGCGATGTGGCGGATATATTTATAACAAAGAATAAAAAAGATTGGGCGGAAGGAAAAGCAATAAATTTTACTGAATATTCAAAAGAAAGAACCGACCCTTTTTGTATACACTTTGGAATATGCGGTGGCTGTAAATGGCAGATGCTTCCTTATGAAAAGCAGTTGCAGTATAAACAGCAGGAAGCCGAACAGGTTTTAAAAAGAATAGGTAAAACCGAGTTGCCGGATGTATTACCCATTATCGGGTCAGATAATATTATTTACTATCGTAATAAGCTGGACTTTACTTTTAGTAACAGGCGATATCTTACCAATGAAGAAATAAATAAATCATTGCAAATTCCACAGGAAAATGCACTAGGGTATCATGCCCCGGGAATTTTTGATAAAATAATTGATATTAAAGAGTGCTGGCTAATGGATGAGATCAATAATCTTATAAGAAATACAATTCGCGGATATGCAATTGAAAAAAAACTTTCTTATTATGATATAAAAGAACATACAGGTTTTTTGCGAAATATCATACTTCGCTATTCCTCTACAGCAGAACTTATGGTAAATATGGTGTTTGGGTATGATGATAAAACAGAGATCAAAAACTTGTTAAGTTTTCTTTTAGAAAAGATCCCGGCGATTACCACGCTGCTTTATACCATCAACCCCAAATGGAATGACAGTATTAATGATCTTGATCCCCGGTTATTTTCCGGTAAATGCTATATAACTGAAAGGATAGGTGAATTTAAATTTAAAATATCACCTAAATCGTTTTTTCAAACTAATACAAGGCAGGCATTAAAATTATATGAAGTGGCTAAAAGCTTTGCCTGCCTTACCGGAAATGAAATTGTATATGATCTTTACTGCGGTACAGGAAGCATAGGGATATTTTTAAGTAAATCTGCAAAAAAGATAATTGGAGTAGACCTGATTGAAGAATCAATTAAAGATGCAAAAGAGAATGCTGTATTAAATAATATTGAACATGCTCATTTTTTTGCAGGTGATGTAATTAAAATCTGCAATGAGGATTTTTTTGCCGAATACGGAAAACCGGATGTGGTAATTACTGATCCACCTCGGGTGGGTATGCATGAAAATTTAATCAGCAAGTTGCTGGAAATTGAGGCCCTTAAAATTGTATATGTAAGTTGTAATGTAGCTACACAGGCAAGAGATATAAATTTATTAGCCAGAAAATATGCAGTAAAAAAAATCCAGCCATTGGATATGTTTCCTCACACCCATCACATAGAATGCGTAGTTCTATTGGAATTGAAACAGTAAATTGCACATCTAAATAAAATAAATTAATGGCGCAGTACGGTAATTCAATGCAAAAAACAACCCCGGTAGTTTTAAATCTTATCATCATAAATGCTTTGGTATTTGTGGCTCAAATGGTGTTGGATAAAACAATGTCATTTACCACCTGGCTGGCCTTGCGATCTTACGATAGTGAATTCTTTGAGCCCTATCAGCTCGTTACACATATGTTTATGCATGGTGGCTTTTTCCATATTTTATTTAATATGTATGCATTGTGGATGTTCGGGTCAGTGCTGGAAAGAGTTTGGGGACCAAAAAGGTTTTTAATATTTTATTTTGTCTGTGGCCTGGCTGCAGGCATTGCACAAATGTTTGCTATGGATGTAAACGGAATGGCCGTTGGTGCTTCAGGTGCGGTTATGGGATTACTTGCGGCCTTTGCATACCTGTTTCCAAACACTGAATTTTTTATTCTTCCCTTCCCTTTTCCAATTAAAGCTAAGTATATGGTTGCCATTTATGCTGCCATTGACCTGTTTGGTGGCTTACATCCCGGAGCTGCCGACAACATTGCCCATTTTGCTCATCTTGGAGGAATGGTAATGGGGTTCATCCTTGTAATTATTTGGGGCAAAACGAACAAAAAAACTTTTTACTAAAACTTAACTTTCTTTAATAGGAGGCCCAATAGATTGATGTAACTTTATAGCTGGCAGAAAAAATTATGAGTGAATCTGAAAGATATATTGGTTATCGCCGGCACAAAATTTCTTTTGGTGCTGATGGAAATGCATTAATGATCCTGATTAGTATCAATTTGATTTTTTTTATTACAGTTTGGTTTCTTCAGATCATTTATTATATAATCCAATCTGCCCCCGGCAGCTTTGAGAGTAATGTATTGCCATTATTTATTATGCCGGCTAACCTTTCTGCCCTGGCAGAAAAGCCATGGACATTTTTTACAAATATGTTTGTTCATATTCGTATTATTACCGTAATTACAAACATGCTGTGGCTATGGGCTTTTGGTTCAATTTTACAAAGTATTACAGGTAACCGAAAGTTAATTCCTGTATATATTTATGGAGGAATAGCAGGGGCGGTTGCTTTTACTGCAGCAAATTATTTGTTACCTCCATTGAAGCCAACAATAAGCTTTTCTTTTTTGCACGGGGCTAATGCAGCCACTATGGCTATTGCAATAGCCACAACAGCATTGGCGCCGGATTATCGGTTTTTTAAAATGCTTAATGGTGGCATACCTATCTGGGTACTTACTCTGTTATATGTTATTATTGATTTTGCAGGGATAGCGGGTCTTAGTGCGGCATATAACATTTCGCACCTGGCAGGGGCATTTATAGGATTCATGTTTGTTTTTAGTTTGCGTAAAGGAAGTGACTGGAGTGTATGGATGAATAATTTTTACGATTGGTTTATTAATCTTTTTAATCCCAATAAAAAAAAGGTACCAGCCAAAAGAAGGATTAAAGAAAAAGTTTTTTATAAAACCGGAAATCAAAAACCGTTTATAAAACGATCAAATATTACACAACAAAGAATTGATGAGATACTTGATAAGATAAATCAAAAAGGGTATCATTTATTAACTGATGAGGAAAAGAACATTTTAAAAAGAGCGGGAGAAACTGACCTGTAAAAGTGATAATTTAACAATCGACAATTCTGCAATGCACTTTCAATTTTATATCAGGTAATTTTTACACAGAATGTCAAAACCGTTTTTCAGAAGATTTACCAAAAGCTTTTTAATTACCTGCAATATTATAATTGCAATCTTTTTTTTACTTGGGGCAAATGTAAAATATTTTAATCCTCAGTCCTGGTGGTTTATGGGCTTATTTACCCTGGCTCTCCCATACATACTGCTAACATTAATTATTTTTTTTATTTTCTGGATTTTTACCAGAAAGATATGGATGTTTATTTCAATAATTACTATTGCAATAAACTGGAAGGCAGTTCAAAATATTTTTCCATTGCATTTTTCCAAAGATTTTAAAAAAGAAAAAAAAATAAACAGCCTTAGGATAATGAGCTGGAATGTTGAGGTTTTTAATATTGGTGAATATAAAACCAAACCTGAAGTAAAAGTACAAATGATGAATTTGATAAATAGTTATCATCCGGATATTGCCTGCTTTCAGGAAATGGTGGGTGGCGATGATGATAAGGCTATTAATTATTTAGGAGATTTTAAAAGGATACTTAATTTTTCTGAATATTATTATTCATATGATTATCGGTTGGACTTTGATAAAGTGCATCATTACGGTATTATTGTATTTTCAAAATTTCCTATAATAAATAAACAAACCATCAGTACACCTCCTCACAATTATAATTCAACATTTCAATATGTTGATATAATTGCCAATAATGATACTGTGCGGATATTTAATATTCATTTGCAATCCATAAGCCTTACACAAAAAAATTTAGAATATATTGATAATCCAATTACCAATACCGATACAGTGCTTTCCGAATCTAAAAATATTATCGGTAAGCTAAAGAGGGGGTTTCTCAAACGCTTTGCCCAATCAAATATAGTTAAACAGCAAATAGATAAAAGCCCTTATCCGGTTATTATTTGCGGAGATTTTAATGATGTGCCCAATTCTTATGCATATAGTAAAATAGGAGAGGGATTACAAAATGTATTCGTGGAAAAGGGAATTGGTTTTGGAAGAACTTTCTCGGGCATTTCCCCCACTTTAAGGATAGATAATATTTTTGCAGATAAAAAATTTACAATAGAGCAATTCATCAGAATACCACAAAAACTAAGTGCACATTTTCCACTAATAGCTGATGTAAGTATTAATAAGCAGAATTATTTACCTTTGAAATAAGATGCACCAAATTTCCTCATATCATATCTTCTGCAATTGTAGCCAACAGCAAAGCTAACCCGTTGAATTATTTTAATTTCTTATTTCTTATTTTTATTCCGATATGTCTCTTAAAGTATACAATTCATTAACAAGAAAAAAAGAAGCGTTTAAGCCAATAACAAAAGGCCATGTTGGCATGTATGTATGCGGACCAACTGTGAGCGGCGAAAGCCACTTAGGTCATGCAAGGCCGTATATAACTTTTGATATTGTGAACAGGTATTTGCTACACCTTGGCTATAAAGTACGCTATGTACGTAACATAACAGATGCAGGCCACTTTGAAGAAGAAGGAAGAGAGGCAGAAGATAAAATTTCTAAAA
>MWYX01000027.1 GCA_002050465.1 Chitinophagales bacterium 65-1 | reverse complement strand
GTATTTAAAGAATACTGTGCGCTTTTGTTTTTCAAAGGCGCCTTGTTAAAGGATACAAATGGTATCCTTGTTCAGCAAACGGAAAATGTACAGGCGGGCCGCCAGATTCGGTTTACCGATGTAAAGGAAATAGTTAAGATGGAACCTGGCCTGAAAGCCTACATCTATGAAGCCATCGAAGTGGAAAAAGCCGGATTGAAAGTTCCTTTGAAAAAGACAACTGAATTTACAATGCCGGAAGAATTTCAAAATAAATTAAATAAAAACGCTGCATTGAAAACCGCCTTTTATGCATTAACGCCGGGACGGCAAAGAGGATACATGCTGCATTTTTCCCAGCCCAAACAATCCAAAACCCGTGAATCAAGAATCGAAAAAAGTATGCAGCAAATTCTCAATGGAAAGGGATTAAATGATCAGTAAATTTGAATTGATAACACTTAAAAAATAATAATATGAGCAACAGCGTAACACTACACAAGGTTATTAAGGCAACTCCCGAAAAAATATATCGTGCCTTTACTGAACCAAATGCTTTAGCATCCTGGATGCCACCGTATGGATATTTAGGTATTGTTCATGAAATGGATGTACGTGTAGGCGGCAGTTATAAAATGTCGTTTACCAATTTTTCTACCGGTAATGGGCATTCTTTCGGCGGAGAATACCTGGAAGTAAAACCAAACGAATTTTTAAAGCACACCGACAAATTCGATGATCCCAATTTGCCCGGGGAAATGACTGTATCGATCTGGCTGAAGAAAGTTTCCGTTGGCACAGATCTTAAAATTGTACAGGAAAGTATCCCATCCGTTATACCAACAGAGATGTGTTATTTAGGCTGGCAGGAATCATTAGATAAATTGACCAAACTTGTTGAGCCGGAAATTCAGGGTGCTTTATAGGCTCATGAGTCACTAATGAATGGATCCAGGAAAATAATTTAGATTTAAAAATCGAACAGTAAACCAATCCTAAAATATCTCCATGGGCAAATTAGCAGAAATTAAAACAAAGGAAACTTCATCCAGTGTAAACAGTTTCATTGATAGTATCGCTGATGAGCAAAAGCGTAAAGACAGCCACATCATACTTAAAATGATGGAAAAAGCTACCAAAGAAAAACCCAAAATGTGGGGCAGTTCAATTGTAGGTTTTGGTAATGTAAGATATAAGAGTGAAAGAACGGGAGAGAAGTAGATTGGTTGAAAATTGGTTTTTCGCCACGCAAAGCTAATCTGACATTATTTCTGGGTTTAAATGTACAGAAACATGGGGATGCATTGAAAAAATTAGGTAAACACAAGACAGGTGTTGGTTGCCTTTATATCAATAAACTTGAGGACGTTGACATAAAAGTGTTGGAAAAAATGATTTCAGCAACAGTGAAATAAGATAACGAATTCACTCTCTTCCTAAGCCGTGTCTGTACCCATTGCATGTAGCAAAGCAAGCCGCGGTGATGTTCTCAATTTGTTATTGTTCACAAGCCAAAAAACAACTAAAAAAAAATGAAAATATTTTATTCAAAATATGTATTTTAGTAATACCTTTCAATCAAAAATTATCAGTTATGTCAGAAAATACTTCTCCTCAATGGAGCCTGCAAGCTGAATATATTCAGAGTTGCAATTGTGATTATGGCTGCCCATGCAATTTCAATGCGCTGCCCACTTATGGTAATTGCGAAGCACTTATTGCATATAAGATCACAAAGGGTAATTTTGATAACACTAATCTTGATGGAGTAATTTTTGCGTGGGGACTCTGGTGGCCCAAAGCGATTCACATGGGTGATGGGATCGGGCAGGTATATGTTGACAAAAAAGCATCACCCGAACAAGTAAAAGCTATTGAAGGAATAACAAGTGGTAAACATGGTGGCGGTGTTTTTACTATTTTTCCAAGCACATTGAAAGAAAGCAAAGCCACTCTTGTTACCAATATCGAATTTCATTATGATCCTTATGATGCATTTTTTACTGTAGAAGGTGCCGGTGAAGTTAAATCGCAACACATTGTAAATGCTACAACAGGAGATCCTATGGAAGCTGAAATTTTAATGCCCGGTGGAATTGTATTTAAAAGAGGAACAGTTACGAGTGTAGACTGGAACTGGAGATCTAATGACATACATCTTAAGCATGAAAAGAAAAACGGTCACATGAGTGTAGCCAGTTACTCCAATGAAGGTTGTATAGGTTAAAATTATTTTTTAGATTGATATCAACAAAAACTCTTGAGTCAGTTTTAAAAAAAGAGCGCTTAATTCTGATCAGCGGTCTCTCTGTAATAAGCGCTTTATCATGGTTTTATATTATTTACCTCTACAAACAAATGTATCCTATGAATATGGATGCATTTATGTTTGCTATGCCTATGACGCCTGACTGGACTGCAACTGATTTCATATTACTTTTTATCATGTGGCTGGTTATGATGATTGCAATGATGACACCATCTGTAGCTCCATTGATCTTGTTGTTTTCTATGGTAAACCGACAGAGTGAACAAAAAAACCCTTTTATCAAAACCTGGTATCTCTTTGCCGGGTATTATGTTACATGGACTATTTTCAGTTTGCTTGCAACTATTCTTCAATGGGTACTGCAGCAGGTTGCATGGCTGAACCCAGACATGGTGATAACCAATAAAATATTAAGCAGTATAATTTTGGTTGCTGCAGGCATTTTTCAGTTTACTTCTCTTAAGCATCGTTGCTTATCTTATTGCCGTACCCCAATTGATTTTATTCATGCAAAATGGAAGCCGGGTAAAACTGGTGCGTTCAGGATGGGGGTTGAAAACGGTATATATTGTTTAGGGTGTTGCTGGGCCCTAATGGTTCTATTATTTGTTGCCGGCATAATGAATTTATTATGGATAGCATTGATAGCAAGTTTTGTGTTGTTGGAAAAACTATTGCCCCAATCTAAATGGATCTCATATACAGCAGGTGCAGCTTTAGTTTTGTATGGGAGCTACAATTTAATTCATTCTTCAACTTTATTATTCTCTCACTAACCGTATCTATATTCACCTGCTTAAGTAAGCCGGTACGGCATTTACACTCATTCACAAACGATTTCATTAATTTACAGGTACTCAAATAACATTATGGAAAAAATAAATTGGAAGAATATCCCGGTAGAACAAGTTAATCCGAAAATGAAAAGACAATTCATTCACGGAGAAAAAATAATGATTGCCAAAATGGAATTTGAAGATGGGTTTACAGTGCCCTGGCATTCACATGAAAATGAACAGATAACTGAAGTATTTGAAGGCACACTTCGTTTTTGGTTTGATGATAGTGAAGATAACTCTGTTGATATATTACCTGGTGAAACAATTATTATCCCGGGTAATCGCAGGCACAAAGCTTTAATGATCGGTAAAGTAATAGAAACTGACACTTTTTCACCACCAAGACAAGATTGGATAGATGGTTCGGATAATTATTTAAGGAAGTAGTTTAGTAATGTTGTAAAAAATAAACATGGATTTAGGAATACAAAATAAAGTTGCACTGGTATTGGCGTCTAGCAAAGGATTGGGTAAAGCAGTTGCAATTGAACTGGTGAAAGAAGGCGCAAGAGTTATCATCTGTGGCACTGATGCAGTGGCATTGGCAGCAACCGAAGCGGAAATAAGATCTATTGCGCCTAATAATGTCGCCTCAGTTGTATGTGATATCACGGATGAAAAGCAGCGGAAAAATTTGGTTGAACAAAGTGTAAAGGCCTTTGGCAATATTGAAATTTTAGTAACCAATACTGGCGGCCCTGCAGCGGGCTCATTCGAACAATTCAACCTTGATGACTGGAAGCACTTTTATAATTTAATGTTCCTGAGTGCTGTTGATATTATTCAACGAGTGTTGCCGGGTATGAAAGAAAAAGGTTTCGGACGAATATTAACTATTACTTCCATTACTGTAAAACAACCTGCCGATAACCTGATCTCATCCAATGCAGTACGAACAAGCTTATTGGGGTTGGTAAAAAGTTTGTCGAACGAAGTAGCTGGTTATGGTATTACAGTTAATAATTTGATGCCCGGGTACACCAATACCAACCGGCTTCAACAACTTGTTGAAAAAAATCCGAAAGTAAATGAAGTAAAAGATACCATCCCGATGAAACGATTTGGAACTCCTGCAGAATTTGCTGCAGCCGCCGCATTTTTAGTAAGTGAACGGGCCAGTTATATTACAGGCCAGTCATTGGCAGTTGATGGCGACTGGATCAAAGGAAATTAAATTGTAAAAATGAAACTCCGGAAATTATTTTTTGCTCTTTTTCTATTTTCCATAGCAATATTATTTAGTCATTGTAAAAGGGATTGCATAACGGCTGACAGGTGTAATTTAATCCCCAATTCCGGGGCCTGTTTGGCATTATTTACAAAATACTATTATGATAAGAATGAAAAGAAATGCAAACAATTTATATGGGGCGGATGTGCAGGCATGGTGCCTTTTGAAACAATGGCAGAATGTGAAAAACAATGTGAATGTAAATAAACAAACAGCTAATTAAACCAATGCAGCTTAAACAATATAAGTATTTCAGATCACTTTTTATCTGCAATATACTTATCGTTTCTATTTCTTTTAATAATACATCTGTTGCTCAATTTGCCAAAGAATATAAAGTTGATAGTAACTTTTTGCAACAACCCAAATCATTTAAACCAGGTTCCATCCCAGGCGTGGCCATAGATGAAGAAGATAATATCTATATTGTACACAGAGCTGACAGGGTATGGAACAGGAAATATGCAACTACGAAAGATCCCATTAAACAGCCGGTCATTCTAAAATATTCCAGAGAAGGTAAGTTGATCGATTCTATGGGCACCGATATTTTTATTATGCCGCATTCACTTACCATTGATGAAAAAGGAAATATTTGGGTGGTTGATGTTTGGTTACAACAGATCATCAAATTCGATAAGAATGGAAAGATATTAAGGGCTCTTGGAGAAAAGTTTGTACCTGCAGCCGACTCTTTACATTTTGATCTGCCGGCTGACGTTGTTTTTTTAAAAGACAATTCATTTTATATTGCTGATGGTTATGGAAATTCAAGGGTGATAAAATTTTCCAAGAATGGATCATGGCAATTCGCCTGGGGAAAAAGAGGTAAAGAAACAGGCGAATTCCATACCCCCCATAGCATAGCTGTCTATAGAAAAAAAGTGTTTGTTGCAGATAGAGAAAATTCCCGTCTCCAGGTATTTGACCTCGAGGGTAATTTTATTGAACAACTTGATGTAAAGGATAAACTGGGAAGATTGTTTGCTCTGTCGATTGACAAGAAAGGAAATCTTTATTTATCAGGTGAAAAAGGCACTTCAATATATTCACAAGGTTTAGAAGAACTTAAAACATTCACTGGAAGAGGCCATGATATAGCAGTAGATTCAAGAGGCGTAATTTATCTTGTTGGTTCAGGCGCTGTTAAAAGACTTACACCTGTTAAAAAATAAAAATTTACTTTATCACCACTTCTGTGATCACTTTCTCACCAAGCGCCTCATTTACCCTTTCCATAATTTTTTCTTTTTGGTAAAGCAGTTCATTCTTGAGTGCACCAACAGTTGAAGAGATAAAGAGCGTTGAACCAATGATCTCAATCTTATCAGTGTATTTGGCAATGGTTTTTCCCATTATCTTTTCCCAGGCATCCTGTATCTGCAATGCCTGAATGCCGCCTTTTAATCTGCTTTTATTTAAAAACTCTTTCATGGCATCTGCCAGGGAAACTTCACTCATGTAACAAAATTAATATTAGTAAGTAATATTTCGTGAAAAGTGAAACCTGAGATGCCGCATTTTCACGTTTGACGTCTCACGTTTCACGATATATTTATTTCAGTTCAATTATCTCCGAAGTAAAGCCAAAATTATTTAAAGAGGTTTGCAGCCGTTCTAAATGCGTATCGGTAATAAATACCTGGCTTTCATTATTCACGCAAACCCATTGCAATAAATTCTGCATACGCAGGTCATCTAATTTTTCAAATACATCGTCCAGTAATAGGAGGGGAGCAAAGCCTTTGTTTTCTTTTAGCATTTCAAACTCCGCCAGTTTTAAGGCAAATAATAAACTTTTCTTTTGGCCCTGCGAGGCAACTGCTTTAAATGGCTTTCCGTTAAGCTGTGAACCTAAATCATCTTTATGAATACCTGCTGTGCTGCGTTGAGAAAATATATCTCTATCCTTTGATCGGTCTAACACTTCCTGAAATGTATTTTCGTTCAACTGACTTTCATAATTAAGATCGATCACTTCATTGTTACCTGCTATCTGAAAATAAAAATCTTTTGCAAGAGGAATTAAGTTCTCTAAAAAATCTTTTCTCTTTTTATATATATCTTCTCCTGGTTGCTGTAATTGCGAATCAAGTACCTGCAGCAGCTGCATGTCTCTGTTCTTTTGATCTGCAAAGCTTTTTAAAAGACTGTTGCGCTGCAGTAAAACTTTATTGTAAATAATAAGCTGTTGCAGGTAGCCTGCATCCATCTGGCTAAGCACAGTATCAATAAATCTTCTTCTCTGTTCACTTCCGCCTGTTATCATTTCAATATCATCAGGTGCCACCATAACACAGGGAAACTTTCCAATATGTGAGGAGAATTTTTCATAGGCAATATCATTCACTAAAACTTCTTTTTTACCTGCCCCTCTGAAAATAGATACTACATTAAAATTCTCTTTGAAGCCTTCGTCTATGGAGAGCCCGCCCGTGCCGGGATAGACAGGTGTTTGGGTAAGGTCACCCTCAATCCTAAATCCATCAGCATTGAATTGTACATTTAAGAGGTCGGATTTTGAAAAATAACTTTTGGTAAAACATAAATAATAGATAGCATCCAGAAGATTTGTTTTGCCTTTGCCATTGAAGCCACAAATGCCGGTAATTCTTTCTTTAAATTCAAAAGAATCAGACTTATAATTTTTAAATTGAGTAAGGATTATCTTATTAAGATGAAGCATGAAATTGCAAGATAAGATGAAAGTCCTCAATCGTGAAACGTGAAAAGGGAGACGTGAAATCACGAATTCACTTTCACGTTTGACGTCTTACGTTTCACGATTTGTAGCTAAATCCTCTATGAAAATTTCACTAAATTAAAATTGCTCTTTCCCCCTTATCTTTGCCGCCTCTAAAGGAGTACTTTGGACTAAAATAATTAGCCTTGGCAACGAAGTTTTCTAAAGAAACTTATTTATACTGGTACGAATTAATGCTGCTTATGCGCCGCTTTGAAGAAAAAGCGGGTCAATTATATGGTATGCAAAAAATCCGTGGTTTTTGCCATTTATATATCGGACAGGAAGCTATCGGTGCTGGGTGTATGACCGCAACTCAACCGGAAGATATTTTTATTACAGCCTACCGCGACCATGCCCTGGCAATTGCTAAAGGGGTTACTGCAAAAAGCTGTATGGCTGAATTATTCGGTAAATCAACGGGCTGCAGCAAAGGAAAAGGTGGAAGCATGCACTTCTTTGGTGTTAAGGAAAGATTTTTTGGCGGTCATGGAATTGTAGGGGCTCAAATAGGCACCGGTGCCGGCCTTGCTTTTGCTGAAAGATATAAGGATACACAAAATGTAGTACTGTGTTTTTTTGGTGATGGTGCTGCAAGGCAGGGTATGTTGCATGAGGTATTTAATATGGCTATGCTTTGGAAATTACCTGTTGTATTTATATGTGAAAATAATAATTATGCCATGGGTACGTCTGTGGCACGTACATCAAATGTGCTGGATATTTATAAGCTGGCTGATGCATATGATATGCCGGGAGATAAAGTAAATGGTATGAGTCCGGAAAACGTACATGAGGGAGTGCTTAGGGCAGTAAAAAGAGCCAGGGAAAAAGGTGGACCAACTTTATTGGAGATTAAAACCTATCGCTACAAAGGCCATAGCATGAGTGACCCTCAAAAATATCGCACCAAAGAGGAAATGGAAGAATACAAATTACAGGATCCCATTGAAACTACTTTGGTTAAACTAAAAGAAGAATATAAACTTTCAGATAAAGATATTGAAGTAATAAACGAAAGAGTAAAAGCCCAGGTAGAAGAATCAGTAAACTTTGCTGAAGAAAGCCCATGGCCCGATGATAGTGAAGTATATAAAGATGTATATATCCAGGAAGATTATCCTTTTATAGTTGACTGATGAGAGATTGAAAATGATGAAAAGTAAAAAACTATTTCTTAATTAATAAAAAATGCCCGACCTCTCCCGAAATTTCGGGAGAATGAGGGTGAGGCAATTGTAATGGCAGAGAAAGCAGTGCACGAAACGAAAGCGCACAAAACAGATGTGGATGTAGTTACCAGGGCCAGAGGATTCTGGGAAAAGAATAGTAAGCCGATAATTTATATCAGCACAGCAATAATTTTATTGATTGGAGGATACCTGGCATATAAATACATGTTTAAATTACCAAAAGAAGAGAAGGCTAATGATGCTGTTTTTGTAGTGCAAAAATATTTCAGCGACTTTAGCAATTCTCCTGATTCTTTAAAGGCAACACTTGCCAACCGTGTATTGAATGGTGATGGAGGAAACTCAGGAGCGCTGAAATTTATCAGTAAATATGATGGTACAGATGCCGCAAATCTTTGCCAGTATTATGCCGGGGCCAGCTATCTGCATTTAAAGCAGTTTGATAAAGCTATAAAACACTTAAAGGATTTTAATACAGATGCCCCTCAAATACAAAGCAGAGCGTATGGAATGATAGGGGATGCATACGCAGAATTAAAAAAGAATAATGATGCATTAGACTATTACCGCAAGGCAGCAGATGTAAATGAAAAAGATGAATTCACTTCTTCAGAATTTTTATTCAGGGCAGGATTATTTGCAGAAACAATTGGTAAGAAAAAAGAAGCAATAGATCTTTATAAAAAAATAAAAAAAGATTATCCACTTACGGATAGAGCAACCAATATTGACAGGTATCTTGCACGCCTTGGCGAAGTGGAAGATTGATTTGGTTTGAACGCCGAAGGTGATCTGAAACAAATAATTATAATAAAATAGTGATTAATAAATGGCAATAACTGACGTTAATTTATTTAATCTTGACACGGGCATTCTACAAAAGGATGCCTGTATTATTATTGTACGTACTGAATGGAATGCTTTGATAGTAAATAAGCTGGAAGAAGGTTGTTTACGTATTTTGAATCAATATCAAATGGAAAATTATAAAGTAATAACTGTTCCAGGTGCATTTGAAATTCCGTTTGCAATAAAAAGTTTTTGGGATAACTCTAAACTGGAAAAGCCGCATGCTTTTATTGCATTGGGCTGTATTCTTCGTGGCGATACTCCACATTTTGATTATGTATGTAAAGCAATTACCGATGGTGTAGTTCAATTGAATTTAACAATACAAGCGCCTACTATTTTTGGTGTACTTACAGTGGATAATGATGAGCAGGCACAGGATAGAGTAGGGGGTAGCCACGGGAATAAAGGAGAAGAGGCTGCAATTACTGCGTTAAAAATGATAGCACTGCAACATAGTTTCTATAAGAATAAATAAGTTAAGACGAATTGAAAGTTCAATTATTTATACCTTGTTTTATTGACCAGTTATATCCTCAAACTGCGTTTAACATGGTTAAGGTGTTGGAAAAAGCCACATGCGAAGTTGAGTATAATGCGAAACAAACATGTTGCGGACAGCCGGCATTTAATGCAGGCTTCTGGGATGAGGCAAGAGATGTAGCCTCCAAGTTCATAAAAGATTTTGACGGTACTGATTATATAGTTGCACCTAGTGCTTCCTGTGTTGGATTTGTAAAAAACTATTACGGAAAGTTATTTGAGAACTCCACTTCTCATAATAAAGTAAAAGACCTTGGCGGCCGGATTTTTGAATTCACATCCTTTTTAACTGATGTTTTAAAGATCACTAATTATGGCGCAGTGCTTAATACAAAGGCAACTTACCACGATAGTTGTGCTGCCCTTAGAGAATGTAAAATAAAAGAAGGCCCCAGGAAATTGCTTAAAAATGTAAAAGGACTTGAATTAGTTGAAATGGTGGATAATGAAACCTGTTGTGGCTTTGGCGGCACATTCGCAGTAAAATTTGAAGCAATATCTATTGCAATGGCAGATCAAAAAGTAAATCATGCACTGGCAACCGGTGCCAAATATATTATCTCTACTGATTCAAGTTGCCTGCTGCATATTGATGGATATATTAAAGGTAAAAAATTGCCAATAAAGACGATGCATATTGCAGATGTGCTGGCGAGTGGATGGGAGTAGAACACCCTCTAAATCTCTCCGCCTAAAGGGGAAGACTTTGAAGGTTTATTATGCACAATGTTCTTTTAAATTTGCGTAGGGCAACTATTTCATCTAAATATAACTTATGTCTTATTGGTTAGTAAAATCAGAACCCAATGTTTATGGATGGGAGGATTTGATAAAAGAGAAACAAACAGTTTGGAGTGGTGTAAGAAATTATGCTGCAAGAATTCATTTAAAAGCAATGAAGAAAGGTGAGGAAGTATTATTCTATCACAGCAATGAAGGAATGGAAATTGTGGGCATTGCAAAAGTTATAAAAGAGTTTTACCAGGACCCGACAACAGAAGATATTAATTGGGTTGCAGTGGACCTAAAGCCGGTAAAGAAATTAAAGAAACCTGTTACACTTACACAAATCAAATCGGACAAACGCTTACAGGAAATGGCATTGGTTCGTTTAGGAAGATTATCTGTTCAACCCGTTACAGAAAAAGAATGGAAAATAATTATAGAGTTAGCAGGAGAAAAGTAATTGTCTCTTTCCAATGAAAAAAAAATTAGCTGTTCTTACTGGTGCAGGAATTAGTGCAGAAAGTGGACTAAAAACTTTCAGAGACAGTGATGGCCTATGGATGGGTTATAATATTGAAGAAGTTGCAACACCCAGGGCATTTAACAAAGATCCAAAGCTTGTTCTTGACTTTTATAACATGAGAAGGAAAGACGTTGCTGCTGCTTCTCCTAACGTTGCTCACATAGGCTTAGCTCAACTTGAAAAATATTTTGATGTTACCATCATTACTCAAAATATAGACGACCTGCATGAAAGAGGCGGTTCAACAAAGGTTATTCACCTGCATGGTGAAATTTTTAAAATGAGAGGGGAGAAAGATGAAAATAAAATTTATGAAATCAGGAGTGATATCAATGTAGGTGATATGGCAGAAGATGGAAGCCAGCTTCGTCCGCATATAGTTTGGTTTGAAGAGCCTGTACCGAAAATTGTTGATGCGATGAAGATAATGTCCTTAGCTGATATTTTTGTTTTGGTGGGAAGTTCCTTGCAGGTGTATCCGGCAGCAGGGCTTGTAGATTATGTTCCGCATCATGTTCCAAAATATATCATTGATAAAAAAATTCCCTATTCTTCGACACCAACAAATTTTTTCTTTATAGAAAAAACAGCAACAGAAGGAGTGGAGGAATTAAAAAAGATTTTATTGGGATGATGTTTCTTCATTAAATTTTATCCCATGCATTTCTAATTCAGCTAATACAAGCTCATAAATTTCGGGGATTATTGGAATATGCAGTCCGGATACTTTTATCTTTCCCTGTAAAATTAATTTAGTAGCAATACCCAGCGGTAAGCCAACAGTCCTTGCCATGGCAGTTTTCAAATTATCTTCCCCTTTTACAATAAGGCAGCTTCTTACTTTTTGCTTCTTACTTCCTGCTTCATACTGCAATTCATGCAGCATTACTATCATATCCTTATCTTCAGCTGACATCAATAGTTTTTTCTCAAGCATATATTGTAAGATATCTGCCGAGCTTTTAAAATTTTCCGGCAACATATCATTATTTTCCAGCCCTAAAAAATTTATCTGGCGATCAAATACATTTTTATTTGAATCAAAGTCTTTTTTATATTTCGCAAATTCCGGAGTTTTTACATTAAACCAGTCAACAAAAGTTTTGCACTTTTTTATTTGTTCATAATCTGCAATAGCTGTTAATCCCATACTTACAATATTGTTCCAGCCAATGCAAAAAGAAGGATGGCGCAAAGTTGTTCGGATAAATGTTTCAACCCCATGCAAACCATACAGATCAATATAATGCATTGAATCCCGGTTAGGATACCAGCATAATGGATAATTATCAATGATATTAACAGGCGGACAATTTTTAAAAACTGACTTGTATGGAATCTTTACTATTTTATTTTCATGTAAATATTCAGCACCGTCTTTACCCGCCAGTACTATGTTACGTGGGTTCCATGTTATTTTATAATGCCATGGATTATTATCACTTTCAGGAGCTATCAATCCTCCGCAATGCGATACAAAAGAAGTTATAACACCACCTTGTGATTGTATGGTGTTAATCAACTTCATTGCACTCATGTGATCAATTCCTGGGTCCAATCCCATCTCACACAGAAACAATAATTTTTTATTTGCAATTTCTTTTTCTAATAATTTTAAATTATCATCAACATAAGAAGCAGTAAGCAAGCTCTTACCAAATTCAACACAATCTTTTGCAATTAAAAAATGAAGTGTGGGTGGCAGCATGGAAATAACAATATCAGCAGATTGCACCAGCCTTCTTCTTTCAATATCATCTTCTACATTAATTGAAACAGCTTTGGCTTTTTCAGCGCTTCCTGTTTTAGATTTTGCCAGATTTAAATCAGTATCACAAACCACCAGCTGCCAGTTATTTTTCGCTAATTCTTTAATTAAGTAATCAATAAGACAGGTTGCAGATTTACCTGCTCCAAACAGCAATATCTTTTTCATTTATAAAGCATAATTTCTTAAAATCCCCTAATAAAAATAAAAATAAGCCAGACTTTTTATAAAGCACAAATAAGCTTTTTATAACCAAAATTAATTGTGCAAAAATTGAGGATTATGCAAAGCTGAAAACAGGGAAAAACGATGTTTATAAAGTATATTTGCGGCAGTTAAAAATATATGGAAACATCAGAAGATCATCTACAAAACCAAGACATACCCAGAGGCAGAATTATCCCTGTAAATATTGAAGAGCAAATGAAATCATCCTACATTGATTATTCAATGAGCGTGATTGTGGGCAGGGCTTTGCCTGATGTAAGAGATGGTTTAAAACCTGTGCATCGCCGTATTTTATATGGTATGCATGAGATGGGTAACACTTTTGGTAAGCCTTATAAAAAATCTGCCCGTATTGTGGGTGATGTAATGGGTAAATACCATCCGCATGGCGATACTGCTATTTATGATACGATGGTACGTATGGCGCAGGAGTGGAGCATGCGTTATATGCTTATTGACGGGCAGGGAAATTTCGGAAGTCAGGATGGTGACAGCCCTGCTGCTATGCGTTATACTGAAGTGAGATTACAGCGGTTTGCTGAAAGTATGCTGGAGGATATTGAAAAGGATACGATAGATTTTCAATTGAATTATGATGATACTACAAAAGAACCTACAGTATTACCAACCCGGATACCCCAATTACTGGTAAACGGTTCAAGTGGTATTGCGGTGGGGATGGCGACCAATATGCTCCCACATAACCTAAGCGAGGTTATTGATGCCTGCGTTGAGTATATTGATAATAAGGATATTACCATAGAAGAGCTAATAAAAATAGTTAAGGCACCTGATTTTCCCACAGGGGGAATTATTTATGGATATGAAGGAGTTAAGGCAGGTTTACATTTTGGAAGAGGAAGGGTTGTACTGAGAGGAAGAGTTACTATTGAAACAACAAAAGCCGGTAGAGAAAAAATAATTATTACAGAAGTGCCATATCAGGTTAACAGAGATGTGCTTACCGAAAAGATAGGTCGTTTGGTTTCTGATAAAATCATTGAGGGTATATCTGATGTAAACAACGAAAGCAATAATAAGGAAGGTACAAGGATAGTTGTTGATCTTAAAAAAGATGCAATAGCGCAGGTTGTGATTAATCAATTATACAAATACTCTGATCTGCAAACCTCTTTTGGAACCAATAATGTTGCGCTGATAAATGGAAGACCTAAAGTGCTGAATGTAAAAGATCTTATAAAAGAATTTATTGAGTTCAGGCATGAAGTTGTAAGAAGAAGAACCGAGTTTGAATTAAGGAAGGCAAAGGAAAGGGCGCATATATTAGAAGGGTATATTATAGCTCTTGATAATCTTGATGCAGTTATTGCTTTAATAAGAAACTCATCTACCCCCGATATTGCAAAAGAAGGGTTGATGACCAACTTTGGAATGAGTGATATACAGGCAAAAGCTGTACTGGAACTGCGCTTACAGAGATTAACCGGGATGGAGATCGATAAGATAAGGGAAGAGCATGCGGAGGTTATGGCATTGATAGCACGGCTGGAAGAAATACTGGCAACAGAAAGTTTACGCTACCAGATAATTAAAGATGAACTCGCTGAGGTAAAACAAAAATTTGGCGATGCAAGAAAAACCGAGATCGTTTACCTGGATGATGAAATTAGAATGGAAGATCTGATAGAAAAGGAAGATGTTGTAGTAACGATTTCACATTTAGGTTATATTAAAAGAACTTCTGCAACTGAATACCGTCAACAACGAAGGGGTGGAAGAGGAGCAAGAGGCAGCAGTACAAGAAATGAAGATTTTATTGAGCACTTATTTGTAGCCTCAACGCATCATACCTTATTATTTTTTACAGAAAAGGGTAGATGTTTTTGGCTTAAAGTTTATGAAATTACTGACGGGGAGAAGCAAAGTAAAGGAAGAGCAATTCAAAACCTGATGCAGATACCTCCTGATGATAAAGTGAGAGCTATTATTGATATAAAAGATCTGCAGGATGAAGAATATATAAATAATCATTACATAATTTTATGTACCTGCCAGGGCATCATTAAAAAAACAAAAGTTGCTGATTTTTCAAGACCCAGACAAACAGGTATAAACGCCATTACCATTAATGAGGGTGATCAGCTTATACATGCGTGCCTTACTGATGGCACTAAAGAAATTATGATGGCAGTAAAAAGCGGGCGGGCTATCCATTTCCCTGAATATAAAGTACGGCCTACCGGACGCGGCGCCATTGGGGTAGGAGGTATTGAAGTGGATATTGAAAATGATGAAGTGATTGGTATGATATGTGTAAATAAAAATGATCCATCTTCAACGGTTTTAGTAGTAAGCAGGAAAGGTTTTGGTAAACGTACTGCCGTTGATGAGTACAGAATTACAAATCGGGGAGGTAAAGGAGTTAAAACAATAAATGTAACTGAAAAAACAGGTCCGCTTATTGGGATATTGGATGTTACAGAAAAACAGGACCTGATGATAACATGTAAATCAGGTGTTACTATAAGAACATCAATTGCTAATATAAGAGAGGCAGGCAGGGCAACACAAGGAGTTAAACTGATTAAACTGGATGATGGTGATGAAATAGCTGCTATAACAAAGCTTAATGAACATGAAGCAGATGACGAATTTATAGAAACTGTTACAGGTGATCCTATCCATGTTATTTTGGATGAGACAGATACAACCAATATCACTGAAAATACATCTGTAAATGATCAGGATACGCCGGATGAAGATTTGAATGATAATACTTCAGAAGAAAACAAATAAATACAGAAAAATAAACTCTAAAATTACGTAGTATGAAAAAGATACTTTCTACAGGTTTACTTTTTTTAATTATGCTATCCGGCATGTTTGCACAGGATACTAAAAAATTAAAAACTTACCTTGATGCAAAACAATACGATAAAGCAAAGGCTGAAGTTGATGCAGCTATTGCAAAAAATCCAAATGATGCGTTAGCATTATACTATAAAAGTAAGGTGTATGCCATGCTTGCATCCGAACCGAAGTTTAAAACTACAGTCCCCGATGCCAGGGAGCAGGCTTTTGTTGCTTTTAAAAAGGCCGCCGATAATGATAAGGACAATAAACTATTACTGGTACTTACACAAGATCAATATAAACCAATATTTGATCTGTATACAGGTTACTATGATGCAGGTGCAGCTGCTTTTAACAGTGGTGCTAGCGGAAACAAAGCTGACTTTGGTGTAGCCCTTATACAATTTAAAAACGCTGATATGGTAGGCAGGTATATTTATTCAAAGAAATGGGCATTGTCTGAGATTGATACACAATTGGTTTTAACAATGGGAAAAGCGGCGATAAATGCAGGTAAAAAGGATGAAGCGGTAAAATATTTAAGACAATTAGCTGATGCAAATATTACCGGTACTTCGACCGACAAAGAAAGTTATCAATTACCCTACCAGTGGCTCAGCTACTATTATAGAGAAGCTATCAATACTGATACATCTGTTAACTTGAAAAAAGAAAAAGAAGAGAATTTTCTAAAGTATACATCCCTTGGAAAAAAGCTTTTTCCTAAAGAAGATTATTACGAGGCGGTAATGCTTGATTATTACAGGGATAAAAAAGATTATGATAATCTGTTTAAAAAATATGATGAGGTGGTAACGGCATATCCTGACAGTGTACAGTATCACTTTAATTATGCCAATGAAGCTTTTGTTTATGTTTATAACAGTGATGCGGGTACCAAAATAAATAATAAAGACGCTTTATTAAAAATTGTAGGTACAGAATTACAAAAAGTGGCGGCCGTTAAACCAAACGATATAAATACAAATTGGTTATTGGGACAATATTATTACAATCAGGGAATAGATCTTAAAGAAATGGCCAATGCAATTAAAAGTACAAAGCCCGAAGATGTAAAAAAGAAAGCGGATTTAAATGCGCAGGCAAAAGATGTTATTAATAAAGCAATTCCCTTTGCTGAAAAAGCTTTATCAACCCTTGAAGCAGGTTATAAAAAATCTGACAAATCAAAATATAAATCTATTGTAGATCTTATGCAAAGGGTATATACAAGCTTAAACCAGGCGGGTAAAGTAAAACTATACACAGCAAAATATGATTCAGCTGACAGTAAGTTTATAAACTAAATATTTTTTTTAAACGATAGAGAACCCACATTGGGTAGTTGTGTAGAGC
>MWYX01000032.1 GCA_002050465.1 Chitinophagales bacterium 65-1 | reverse complement strand
GCTTCCTGTTATAGCGATAAAAGGGATATTAAATTGCTTACGGTGATGTTTAGCTAATTGCTGAAGGCTTACAAGTGCATTATCACTTTTTATCAGCCTTTCATCTTTAAAATTTACTTCCTCATCAATTATAACAAATGAGGCACCAGCTTCTAAAGCTTGCCCGGCAAAATTATTTCCATTAAAATTCGGGCCTTTTAATGCAAAGAATATATCGCCCTTAACTAATTTTCTCGTATCAATTTTTACAGAGGGATATTGCAGGTAAAGTTTATAAAGATCATTAATCTTCATAAAAACAAAGCTAAGCGTTTAAGGAATAGAATTGCAAGAAGCAAGAAGCAAGAAGCAAGTAGCAGGTAGCAAGTCGCAAGTAGGGGAGTAGGGAGTAGGAATGAAAGTTTTTAAAATTAAATAGCCCCCTACTTTCGTGGGAGGCTATAAAAATTGCTCTGTAATTATTTTATCTTTTTTTGCGGGTGTTTTGTTTGCGTTTTCCAAAAAGATTTCCTTCTTTAAAAGAATTTCCTTCAGGGCTGCCAAGCCTTGTCATGGCATTTCTAAAACCAATAGTGCTGCTTGCCTGGTCTTCTTCAAGATATCTGCGTGAACCCGGGGCTAACCAGTAAGGCATGTCGTTCCAGCTTCCGCCTTTTACCACTCTTGATTTATCACTTATTAAGGTAGAAATACCGTAACCATAAGAAACACCTGAGGCAGAGTCGCCATCCAGGAAGTTGATCACATTACCTTTTTGATAATTACGGCGGTTAACACTTTCAGAATCTGTAACGTCAACTTTTTTCAAACGCCCCAATGTATCCCGTTCGTATTCGCCATCTGCATTTTTGAAAAATTTCTCAAATTTATTACCACGATAAGGATTAAAATCATCTTCATCGGTAGAAGTAAGAGGCCTGTAAACATCGCCAACCCACTCACTAACATTACCACTCATGTTATAAGCACCATATGCGTTAGGATAAAAAGATTTTGTAGGACCAGGTATTGCAGCCCTGTCATTTAAACCTCCTGCAACACCCATGTTATCTCCGTTACCTCTTTTAAAGTTTGCTAAAAATTGTCCTTGCCAGCTACCCCTGCGATTATCACGAAGGCCATTAACATTTTGGCTCCATGAATATATTTGCTGGTTCGCATATAATTCTTCACCACGCTTTTTCTCACTTTTTCTTGGATTAGGATTTTGATTTATTAAGCCATAAGCAGCATATTCCCATTCTGCTTCTGTAGGTAAACGATAGCCGGGTAATAATATGCCATCTTCAAATGTTACCACTTTTCTTGTACGGCCGCTAACATCTTTTAAAGCAGATTTTTTAGATTTAGGTGCAGTCTTATTATTAATGAGCTCAGGGTTCATCAAATAAGTATCAGTATTAAATGTTTGTTCTCCACCTCCCTGCTTCATAGCAGATAATGGTGATCCTTTTTTCAAATAATTTTGATCGATCAATATGCCTTCATTAACCCGGTCTGTTCTCCAAATACTAAAGTCGTGCGCCTGCTGCCATGTTACGCCAACCACAGGATAATAATTATAAGCGGGATAACGGAAATAATATTCAACATAAGGTTCGTTATAGGCAAGTTCACTTCTCCAAACCAATGTATCAGGTAAAGCCCTTCTCATTACCATTGTGTCACCATCAAATGTATTGCCCAGCCAATATAGATATTCCCTGTAGTGAACATTAGCTACCTCTGTTTCATCAATATAAAAAGAGTTTACTGTAACACGGCGGGGAATGTTGTTCCAATCACCCATTACATCTTCTTCTCTTGCACCCATGGTAAAAGTACCACCCTGCACAAAAATTAATCCCGGTCCGGCTTTCTGCCCTTTGCCTTTAACCACATGAAAACTTCCATAATTTTTATCATCATAATTCCAGCCGGTAGCTGTAGACTTATCTTTTTTCTTGCTGAAAATGCTTCCATTTTTACAGGAAACAAATAAAAAGGAAAACAAAAAAAGTGCGATAATGTTTTTGGAGGATATTAATTTTTGCATTTGCATTCGTTTAGTAGTTTAATTAACGAAGGGTTTTTCTGAATATTGTGCAGCGTACTGCAATTACCATTGCGAATATAATTACTTTAATGATAAAGAATCATTGCGTCACTACAATTTTAAAATGGTAACCACACTTTTGCAAAGTATTCACATTTTACTATTTATCCCAAGCTGATACAATTTATTTGGTTCTCGTGACGTTGTAATATCAATTTTACTTGTTTAAAAAATTCTGATTAACAAGCAGCATAATTTGTTTATTATTGTCTATAGTTAATATTAACGAACAGTTAACTTTTCATATTTTTACGTACCTAAAAAAATTTAAGCTATAAATCCAGCTTTACTTCATCAAGCCTTAACATCATGAGATCAGCAGGAGTAAAATCTATTACCTTAATAGTAATTTTTGTAATTGCGATTAATGCTAAAAGTCAATCCCAGACCAAACCTATTAACATAGTAACTTCTGCTGTACCTTTTTTAAGAATAACACCAGATGCCAGGTCAGGGGGCATGGGAGATGTTGGGATTGCTACAGCACCTGATGCTAATTCTGCATTTTGGAACCAGGCTAAACTTCCTTTTGCGGTAAGTAAAGCCGCTATCAGCGTTTCTTATACACCATGGCTTAAAGGTTTAGGCCTTGATGATGTGTATCTAGCCTCTCTTGCAGGTTATTATCAATTAGATGAAACACAAACCATTTCATCTTCACTCAGGTATTTTAGTTTGGGGAACATTCAATTTACTGACCAAAGCGGTATAGATATAGGTTCCAACAGACCACGTGAATTTGGTATTGACCTTGGTTACTCAAGAAAACTATCCGATAAATTAGGATTGGGAATAGCTTTAAGATATATAAATTCAAGCCTTGCAAATGGAACTTTTAATGGTCAGTCTTACAAAGCCGGATCTGCTGTAGCTGCTGATTTAAGTATATTTCATGATGGAACAGGCGGAGATGAAAATGCATCAGGATTAAACTGGGGTGTTGCATTGCATAACCTGGGTTCAAAAATTTCTTACACAAATGATGTAAATCAAAAAGATTATATACCCGCCAATTTAGGCATTGGCGTAGCTTATATAAAAAGTATTGATGAAAACAGTAAGGTAACTTTTGGTTTAGATATAAATAAATTATTGGTTCCCACTCCTCCACAACTCACAGGCAATAATGCTTCTGATTCCAGTGCCATTGCTAATTATAGAAATAAAGGTGTGTTAGGCAGTTGGTTCAGTTCTTTTGCAGATGCACCAGGTGGTGGCAGCGAAGAGTTACGTGAAATACAGGTTTCGTTAGGCGCAGAATATATGTATAATAACCAGTTTGCTTTTAGAGGAGGATACTTTTATGAGGCTCCGAGCAAAGGAAATCGTAAGTACTTCACAGTAGGAGCAGGATTAAATTACAATATGTTTGGTTTAAATTTCGCATACCTTATTCCTACCGGAGGAGGGGTGAACAGAAACCCCCTTGCAAACACCATACGCTTTAGTTTGATGTTTAATCTGGATAAGGAAACAGCCGCTCCTGCAGCCAACAACTAATAAATAATTTCTTTTGTCGTTTCTTTAATGAAGGGTTTTTTATGCTCCCGATAGCCAACGGGATTGTTTAAAATATTTTATTGGATATTTACTAAAATAATAATCCATGTCTTATAGAATTGGCTTTGGGGTTGATTTTCATCAATTAGTAGGTGACCGTGACCTATGGATTGGCGGTATACAGATTCCACATGAAAAAGGGGCTTTGGGCCACAGTGATGCCGATGTTTTATTACATGCTATCTGTGATGCGATGCTCGGAGCTGCATGTTTGGGAGATATCGGAGTTCACTTTCCCGATACTTCAGTGGAGTTTAAAAATATAGACAGCAAGCTCCTTTTAAAAAAAAGTTTTGAACTTATTTCAACTGCTGGTTACAAAATAGTAAATATTGATTCTACCTTATGCCTCGAACTGCCAAAAGTAAAACCTTATATACATCAGATGCAGCAAGCAATTGCAGCAATATTGCTGGTGAATGTTTCTGATATTTCAATTAAAGCAACTACAACCGAAAGAATGGGTTTTATCGGTAGAGAAGAAGGATTGGCAGCTTACGCCACTATTTTGCTGGAAAGAATTTAAGTGTAATTTTTTCAATAACCCTTTCATCTTTAGTTTGTTAAAAATTATTTTATTTATTTCATATGTTGCGGCACCCCTACCTTTGTCCATTATGCAGGAGGTTGTAATACAAATCATAAATCAATCTGATAATGATATCCCATCATATGCAACAGCCGGTTCTGCAGGCATGGATATCAGGGCAAATTTAATTGCTCCCGTTACCTTGCAGCCATTACAAAGAGAGATGGTGCCCACGGGCATCTTTATTGAACTCCCCGAAGGTTACGAAGCACAGGTTAGGCCTAGAAGCGGATTAGCAAATAAGCAAGGTATTACCTGTTTAAATTCACCGGGAACAGTGGATAGTGATTACCGGGGAGAAATAAAAGTTATTCTGATTAATTTATCACATCAGGAACAACAAATACAACATGGTGACCGAATAGCACAAATGATAATTGCAAAGGTAGAGCGAGCAAAATGGAAACTGGTACAGCAATTGAATGAAACAGTGAGAGGACACGGTGGGTTCGGGCATACAGGCATCAATTAATAATTTTTAATTTTAAACATGAAAAAATTTTTTCGCATTGTAAGTGTAGTTATTTTATTAAGTGCATTTTTCAGCTGTCGTTCTACCAAAAAATTACAAACTGCAGTAAATAAAAAAGATACAGTTGTTTCAGTAATAAATACTTCTGCCGATCCACTCGTTACAGGAAAAAACCTGCTTGGTACGCTTAACAGTAACCGTATAAATTTTAATACTTTCTCAGCAAAAATTAAAGTTGAATACGAAGATTCAAAAGGTAAGCAGCCGGATGTAAATGCCATAGTAAGAATGCAAAAAGATAGTGTTATTTGGATATCTATCAATGCAACCTTTCTCAGTATTGAAGCCTTTAGAATCCTGATCACTAAAAACAAGGTTATTATTTTAAATAAATTAAACAAACAGGTAGAAGAACATCCTTTTAGTTTTATTGAAAAAATTGCAAAAATTCCACTGGACTTTAAAACGCTTCAGGATCTTATCGTAGGCAATCCTATTTATTTAGGAGATAACGTAGTGGGTTATAAGATAACAGAAAACCGGATATTGCTTTCAACTATCGGTAAATATTTTAAAAATTTAATAACTATCTCTGCTAATAATAATTTAATAGAAAGAAGCAAGCTTGATGATATTGATGTCTCACTCAACAGAACCGGCGATCTTACCTATGCTGATTATGAGAATAAATCAGGCGTTAATTTTGCAACCAAAAGGGAGATAACTGTAGCAGAAAAAACAAAAGTTGATATAAAACTGGATTTTAAACAATATGATTTTAACACAGCATTATCCTACCCGTTCTCAATTCCTGCTAACTTTAATAAAAAATAATTGTTGTAATCCAAACTATTGGTAGGTGCAATTTAAATTTGCTTTTACTGTAAATCCCCATCCATGCAAAAATTACTCTTAACTGTGGCTGCAGGTTTTATCATTCTGCATGCCGGTGCCCAGGCCAATAAGGATGAATTACAAAAACAAAGGCAACAGCTTAGAAAAGAAATTGCTGAAACAGAAAAGATATTAAACGAAACAAAAAAAACCACCAAGGAAAATCTTGGGCAACTATCATTAATAAATAAAAGGCTTGATCTGCAGGGTAACGTAATTCAAAATATTTCAGGCCAGTTAAAATTTATTGAGAATGATATTTACAAATCCCAGAGAGAAGTAAATAAAATGGCCAAAGTGCTTGATACATTAAAGCGGGAGTATGCCATTAGTATGGAATATGCATATAAAAACCGTAATAGCTTCGACTTTTTAAATTTTATTTTTTCTGCCGCCAATTTTAATGATGCTGTCAAACGGGTTACCTATTTAAAATCTTATCGTTCTTACCGGGAGCAACAGGGGCAAAATATTGTGCGTACCCAGGAGGCATTACAACAACGTATAAATGAACTTTCCGGCAACAAGCAAAAAAAGAATAGTGCCCTGCAAGAAAAAAATAAAGAGTTAACGGTTCTTGAAAAGCAACAAAATGAAAAGGAAAGAATAGTGGTTAAATTAAAAGGCAGGCAAAAAGAACTCGCTGGCCAAATAAGCAACAAGCGCCGGCAAGATGCGAAACTTAGGGGGATGATTGCGACAATGATAAAAAGAGAAATTGATATTGCAAGAAAAAAGGCAGAGGCTGAAAGAGCAGAACGGGACAGATTAGCACGAATTAATACTCCTAAAACTACCACAGGTAATACTGATGTTGCTGTTAAACCTGCGGTAAGAAAAGCACCGAAAAAAAATGAAAGCGTTTTAGTAAGTTCAGAAGCAGACCGGGTTTTGGATGCAAACTTTGAAAGAAACAGGGGCTCATTACCCTGGCCTGCTGATGGCTATATATTGAGTCATTCCGGCAGAAATGTTTTACCCGGCGGCGTGGAATATGATAATCCCGGGGTGAGTATTGGTACTTCAGTTGGAGGTGCAGTAAAGGCCATTTTTGATGGAGATGTTACGCTGGTAAATTCGATGGATGATAAACAGGTGGTTTTTATTAAGCATGGTAAATATTTTACCGTGTACAGTAATTTAGCGTCTGCCAATGTTCAGAGAGGGCAAAGTATAAAAACAGGACAGGCAGTTGGCAGGGCCGGTGCTAATGATGATGGACAGGGACAGGTTGATCTGATAATTATGAAGGAAAGCAACAATGTAAATCCCGAGCAATGGCTCAGAAAAAAATAAAGCCCCGATTCTCCTTCCTTTCGGGAAAGCGGGATGAACAAGGTTTTTGAATTAAATAAATTTGGAAGGGCTAAATAAAAGTATTGTACAAGGCCTCGTACTCGGGCACAATATTATTTATATCAAATTTATTGGCATGCGCTAAAGCGCCATCCTTAAATTTTTTCAACATTTTTTCGTCAGTTAAAATGTGAAGTGCATTCTTACACATATCATCTATATCTCCAACATTACTTAAAAACCCGCTAACGCCATTTACATTTATTTCGGGCAATCCACCTGCGTTTGTAGATATTACAGGAACAGCGGCAGCCATAGCTTCCAGTGCTGCCAGGCCAAAACTCTCATATTCACTCGGTAATAAAAAAACGTCCGATATAGCAAGGATGTCTTCCATTTGTTCCTGCTTGCCCAAAAATCTGATATCATTGCATACTTCACTTTCCCGGCATAACGTTTCAATATAAGGCCGTTCAGGCCCATCTCCGACAAATAAAAGTTTTGAAGGAATTTCTGCATTAACTTTCACGAAAACTTTTACAACATCTTCAACACGTTTCACTTTTCTAAAGTTGGAAGCATGCAATAAAATTTTTTCATTAGCCGGGGCAATTACTTTTTTAAATGCATCAATAGGCTTGCGGTTAAAACGCTTTACATCAACAAAATTGTAAATAACCTGTATCTCTTTCTCCATCTTAAAGTTGCGAAAGGTTTCATCCCGGAGGTTTTTTGATACCGCAGTAATTGCATCACTTTCATTCATGGAAAATGTTACAACCGGTGAATACGTTTTGTCTTTTCCTACTAATGTTATATCAGTACCGTGCAAAGTAGTAACCACAGGTATTTTAATTCCCCGTTTGGCAAGAATTTGTTTTGCCATAAATGCAGCAGAAGCATGGGGTATTGCATAATGCACATGAAGCAGCTGCACATTATTTTTTAATATAACATCCACCATTGTACTTGCCAATGCTGTTTCGTACGGGGGGTAATCAAACAAGGGATAGGTGGGCACTCTTACTTCATGATAAAATATGTTGGCATTAAAGCCGCTTAGTCTTACAGGCTGTTGGTAGGTGATAAAATGAATATTATGGCCTTTATCTGCCAGTGCCTTTCCCAATTCAGTCGCCAACACACCACTACCACCAAAAGTAGGGTAACACACAATTCCTATATTCATATTTATAGATGCTGATAAAAGTGCAAAATACTGATTCCTGATCTTTATTATTATCTGCTTTACAATTACGTGTTATATTATATTTAAGTTTGTAAAAAATATAAGTATGAGAAGTTTTTTGGGCTGGACGATTTCTATAATCATTATAGGATTGATCATTTATTTTTTATTTGCTACTGTTTATACCTATAGTGATGGTAATCGTGCAGGGCGGTTGATAAAATTTTCGCACAAAGGATATGTTTTTAAAACTTATGAAGGGGAATTAAACCTGGGTGGTATAAACACAACAAATGGTGGCATTCTTATAAATAACATGTGGCAGTTTTCGGTTGCCGATAAAACCGTGGGCGATTCATTATCTAAATTAGAAGGTAAAGATGTAACCCTTCACTATAAAGAAAAGATTTATGCCTTCCCCTGGCGGGGAGATTCCAAGTATATTGTTGATAGAGTTGTAGAAGTACGTTAATCCAATTTATGAAGAAGTATATTTTAATCGGGGTGATTTTTTATTCCCAGTTTGGGTTTTCTCAAAACGCTGATTCTGTTGTAATAAAGAAAATTGTGGATGAAACAATGACCCATAGCACCGCTTATCAAAACCTGCGCAAACTCTGCAAACAGGCGGGGCCAAGGCTTTCCGGCTCACCGGCATTTGCAAAAGCAGTAAGTTTGGTTTCTGCTATGATGAAAGTGGTTAAACCTGATACGGTTTACCTGCAACAATGCATGGTGCCGCATTGGGTAAGGGGAGAGAAAGAAAGGGGACAGATCATTTTATCCGGAGGTAAAAAGTATGATTTAAATCTTTGTGCATTGGGTAATTCAGTAGGTACGGGTGCAAAAGGGATTACGGCTGACATTGTAGAAATCAATAGCATGCAGCAATTGATTGAATTAGGTTCAAATGGCATAAAAGGGAAAATTGTGTTTTTTAATTTCCCGATGAACCCTACATATATAAGAACTTTCAGAGCTTATGGGGAAAGCGGTGTATCCCGAACACGAGGCCCATCTCTTGCAGGTAAATATGGAGCAGCAGGTGCTATGGTACGTTCTCTTGCCAGCAACCTGACTGATTATCCTCATACAGGAACTACAGTGTATAATGATTCATTCCCTAAAATACCTGCAGTAGCTATCAGCACCAATGATGCTGAATATTTAAGTAGCCAGCTAAAAAGGCAAAAGGTTAAAGGATATTTTAGAACTACCAGCAAAATGCTCCCGGATGCTGTCGGATATAATGTTGTGGCGGAAATAAGAGGATCTCAGGTTCCTGAAGAAATAATTACTGTGGGTGGCCATTTGGATAGTTGGGACCTTGCAGAAGGAGCAAATGATGATGGCTCAGGTGTAGTACAAAGTGTTGAAGTTTTGCGTACGCTGATATCCCTGGGAATAAAACCAAAAAGAACTATCCGGGCAGTAGCTTTTGCTAACGAGGAAAATGGTTTACGTGGCGCTCAAAAATATCTGGAAGAAGCAAAATCAAAAAGTGAAAAACATTTATTTGCAATTGAAAGTGACGCCGGGGGGTTTACGCCAAGGGGATTTGGTTTGGATATGCCTGCAACACAAATGCAAAAAATTTTTCAGTGGAAAAATCTTTTTTATCCTTACGGGGTTTACGATCTTAGTGCAGGAGGAGGTGGCTCTGATATCGCACCTTTAAAAGCCATAGGCACAGCGTTAGCGGGGTTGATCCCTGATAGCCAGCGCTACTTTGATATTCACCATGCAGCTACAGATGTTTTTGAAAATGTTAGTGAAAGGGAATTAAATTTGGGGGCAGCAAACATGGCAGCGTTAATTTGGTTGGTGAGTGAATACGGATTGTAGAGAGTGAGATGTATGAAGTAAGAAGTTCGAAATAGGATATCATAAATTTTTTAATTCTTTAATATCAGGAATCCCGGTTCAGACAAAATATAACCGGCTTTTTATGCAGGTCAATATTTTCTTTCTTCCAATCTTCAATGGATCTTGTTTTAATGTATTCATTTTTTGAAGTGAGGTCACAAGCTATACAGAGCTGTGTTGAAGGCTTGCATGTTTTTAAAAGAATTTCCAGTAATTGATTATTACGGTATGGAGTTTCAATAAATATTTGGGTACATTTCTTTTTTCCTGATTCCTCCTCCAGCTCTTTAATTTTTAAAGCCCTTGGCTGAGAATCAATAGGTAAATAACCCACGAATTGAAATTGTTGCCCGTTCATTCCACTGCCCATAAGTGCTAATAATATGGAATTGGGGCCCACCAGGGGTTTCACAACTACATCCATTTGCTGTGCTGCATTCACTAAAATTTGCCCCGGATCTGCTATTCCCGGGCAGCCGGCCTCACTTATAATAGCAATATTTTTTTCTTCCAGAATTTTTTGTTTAAAAGTAGCCAGTTGCTCAGTTTCTGTCTTATGAATAGTAAACCACTCGTAATCATCAATTACAATTTGTTTGCAGATACTTTTTAAAAATCTTCTGGCCGTTCTTTCATTTTCTGCAAAAATTACTTTACAATCTTTTACTGCATTAATGATGTAAACCGGTATAGTTTCAATACTATCATCTGATAAAAAAGAGGGAATTAAATAGATAATGCTTTTAGATTTCATCATTCTTTTTAGGATGCAAGCTTAATGTAGCGGCAATTACTGCATAGGATGGCGCCAGGATCCATCCGATAATTGGTAAGGTATGCATTAAATAAAATACCATCCCGTTGCCGATTGCCAAACCTTTATGATGGCCAATAAAATCTATACTTTGGGGTATGGATAGTTTTCTCCGCTCGCTGCTGTAATCCAGCATCGAGAAACCAAAATAATAGCACTCTACAAACAAAGCAAGTACAGGTGTTGCCCAACCTATTAAAGGAACAAAAGATAAAATAAAAATTGATATCAGATAAACAGTTTGCCATAGTGTATTACGGATGGCTATCGCTATGCCCCGGATAACATCTTTTGCAAATTGTTTTAGATCAAAAGGATAGTCCTTTCCATTAATAATTGCTTCTGTTCTTTCACTTATGTATGCGAATACCGGTGAGCCCAGTATCAAAAACAAATATTTAAACCAGGAAAAATAAAATAAAAGTAAAATGAGTTGCAGTATCAATTGCCCGAAAATAAAAATAAAACGCAGCCAGGTATCCTGCTCTTTAACCATCAGGGCTTTTAATCCTGTTTTGGAAAAAACATAATCAATAACATCACCTGAGGAATGCCAGAAAAAATATATTCCGGCACAAAATAAAACCGCGTAAAAAATACCGGGAATGAAGATCCACTTCCACAGCCTGTTTTTTACAATAAACTGATGTGCTTTAAAATATGCCTGAATGGCTATGATAAGTTCCTTAAGCAATGCGTAGGCAGTTGGATTTGTTCAAACTTAAAAAAATTAATTCGTGTTTGGTGTTGCAGCAACACATTTAATATAAATTTATACGTTTGAAATACAGGATAGTAAATTATGAAACACCACAAATTACCGATCAGTTTTTATAAACGAAAAGATGTTGTAATGGTTGCCAGGGAATTGATAGGCAAAATTGTTGTAACAAACCTGGATGGGCTCATTACTTCAGGAAGAATAGTTGAGACAGAGGCATATGTTGCCCATATTGATAAAGCATCTCATTCATTTGGAGGCAGAAGAACGTTGAAAAATGAACACATGTATGCAACTGCCGGAACCGCCTACGTTTATATTTGTTATGGTATGCACCAGATGTTGAATGTTGTTACCAATGACAAAGATATTCCCGATGCAGTGCTGATAAGAGCAATTGAACCTTTGGAAGGAATTGATATAATGCTTAAACGAACTGGTAAACCAAAACTGGATTTTACATTAACCAGGGGGCCCGGTAATGTAGGCAAGGCTTTGGGAATCTTTAAAAAACATTCAGGATCGCATTTGCTGGATGAGGAAATTTATTTGGCAGACGATGGTTTTAAAATAAAAGATAACGAGATTGGTATCAGCAAACGCATTGGTGTAGAAAGCGCTTTTCCCGATTCTGAATTGCCATACCGTTTTTATATAAAGGGAAATAAATATGTTAGTGGGAAGAATAAGTAAGATAGTTATCGGGAATCGCGGAGACTCTCAGCGCAATCTTAATTAACTCTTTTCTCTGCGGTAAATATTATTTTAATATATCGACTATAGAACTGAACTCATACCCTTTTTTCTTCAATGAAATCAATAGCTCATCCAAACGATTGTAAAACTTATCTGTTCTTTTTGGATCAGTTCCAAAATGTATCAGTAACATAAATCCATTCAATCCATTTACATCCTTATTTTCTTTCTCAATAATTGATTGATAAATTTCTTCTGAACTTCTGTAATTCTTCATATCCGGCAAAGTATAATCAGCGGTACTTTTAGTGCCGGGCGAATAATTAATCAGTTGTATTCCCATTTGTTTTGTCCAGTTTGCAATCCTATCGTTATACCATTCATAAGGAGGTATAAAATATTTTATTGCTGAATGTTTTACTCCAAAGTTTTCTATTGCTTTTAAATTTGCAGTAAGGTCATTATTAAACTGGTCTTTTGTTACAAGAAGGCTGTCTCTACTTGTCCAGGAATTGTACAATAGATGCTGGTCGCTATGCGGACCTAAATAATGCCCTTGTTGTTTTAACTGTGCAATAATTTTTTTATAAACCGGATTATTGTAAAATCTTCCTGTAAAAAAGAAGGAAGCTTTGGCTTTGTGTTTTTGTAAAGTTTCAGTTATAACATTTGCCCCATCGCCAAATTCATCAGCAGTAAATACCAACGCAATTTGTTTTTTGTTTTGATTGCCACGAACAATAGCACCATTATCGTAAGAAACTTTCTTATCTAAAAACACTTCGGAGATCTTACCGCCAACTGGCGGAGGTGATTTAGAGGGGGCTTTTTCTTGGGGAGGGGATTTAGGTGAGGCTTCATTTTCCCTCGCCGCTAATAAATATATCAACGAAGCAGTTCCATCCATTGTCGGTTCATTAGTACTATAATCTCCATAATCATCATGGTATACCGCAACATTACTTTGAAATTCAGCATATTCATCTGTATCCTTTAGTGTGATACCAATAAGCCCTTTATAAATACTTTCGTAAACAGGGCCATCCACCAACCCTCCATTGATAGGATAATTTTTTAAGTGGGTAAAAGCAGAATGTGGATCAACAGGAGTATCGCCCCATGCTGGTAAACCATACACCATGCTGGTTCCCCATGGATTACAACCAAACAGCCAGTCAATATTTGCCTGTTCAAATTCCTCGAAAGTTTTGTCATTGGTTAATTCACGATACCAATAACATTGAATGGCAAATGATGTTGTAAGATTATTGCTGCACCATATAAAAGGAACACCTCTGTAAAATGCATTGTTCTTTGCTTTGTTCCAAACTTTTTCAATGCCTTGTTTGTAATAGCCTGTCAAACTATCTCTACCCCAAGTCTTAAGTTCTTTTGCCCTCTCGTAATGGCCAATATTAATGAACGGATACCATTGATAATGATTTGCAGTATCTGAACCTAACCATGGCGTAATTTTTTCTTCAACAATATTTATCATCCTTTCATTAGTAGGCAGATATTGAGAAATTGGAGAGTTAGTCCTTCTATTATACATATTTCTATTAGCTCTATCTAACATTATTGCAGCTAATTCCATATCGTCTTCCCAATTATCCTCTGCATATATGTAGGGAGATTTCACCGAAGCAGTTTGTGTTACACCATATTTTTTAAACGCATACACATATGCTGACCCGGCTTTTTCATATAACAGGTTAGAATAAAATGTATCAGCCTTATTAAATAATTCAAATCCTAATGAGAAAGCACTCGAAAACTTTGCTGCCGTAGAACTTGTCCCAGTTGTATTATTCATAAACTTTCCTCTTTGTTGTGGCTCACCACTTACAAAATAAACCGGTCGTTCATAACCTCTTCCATAAAAAGAATCTTCTTTAGGAATTCGCATTCCCCTGTGATCCCTGTCATCGGCAATTTGATTAAACATCCAATCATCTTTCGGATGCATTTTCAAAAGCCAGTCCAGCCCCCACTTTGCTTCATCCAATACATCGGCCGTCCCGTTCCTTCCATCTAAGCCATTAGCCAGCTTTTCATCAATAAAAACATTTTTAAAATCCCTGTAAGCCATCAGTAAATGATATGTTGCATTTGCTGATGTTGTGGAGTATTGTAAATAATCACTTGCATCATGCCAGCCGCCTACAACATCAATACGGGTGCTGTCTTTTATACCTGCTTTCTCTCCATACAAAACATATCCATCATGTGTATGGCAACTATCTTTTAAATATGGATTAAAACCCGTTCGCTGTTGACGCATATATTGCAAACAAAAATCCGCAGCACCTTTATAAACATCTTTGTTTATTGTAAAAAAAGGAGAAATTGCTTTACCCGCTTTCAAATAATAAACGCCCGGTTTTTTAAAGGAAGAAAAATTTAAACGGTATGTATTTTTAAAAGGTCCGTATGCACCAAAACTTTTCCCTGCATTACTTTGGTAAACGATTTTTTTTGTTGCTGAATCTATCAAGGAAAAATTTGTGATGGCAGTTTCTTCCTTACTGCACCATACAGCAACTTTAACTCCCGGGGGAGTGTAGCCAAGCTGATTTATTCTTATCCATGCTTTGCTATTTTCATTTTTTTTAGAAAAAGCAAAAATAAAAATCATAACCAAAATGAAAGCCGATACCGAAATTATTTTATTCATAAAATATTCTATTGAAAATGGCCAGTAATAAAAGTAGCTAAATACTACATCTTCTTTTATCATCTATGTAAAAGATTTTTAATTTTGGATTATGGCAGAAAAAGAAAAACTACGGTTAGATAAATACCTGTGGGCAATACGGCTTTTTAAAACACGAAGCCTTGCTGCGGATGCCTGCGGGGGTAATAAAGTAAAATGCAAGGGTGTGAATATGAAAGCTGCCAAAATTGTAAAGATTGGTGACCAATATGAAATAAAAACAGAAGCAAAAAATTGGCTGATAGAAGTAGCAGGGCTATTGCATAAACGTGTACAATATGCAGAGGCTATACATTATTATATTGATCTAACCCCTGAAGAAGAGAAAGAAAAAGTAAAGGAAACTGCATTTGTGTTTCAAACAGGCAAAAGACAAAGTAAACAGGGAAGGCCAACAAAAAAACAGAAAAGAGATCTGGAAAATTTTATAAGCCCCCTCTAAATCTCCCCCGCCAGCTGGCGGGGAGACTTGCTAGCTCACAAAGCCGTTTCTTCTGAAATTGCCAAAATAACTGGCGTGCATACAGCAATTTTCTATTAGTAAGTTTGCAAAATGAAAATCGATATTATTTCCGTTGTTCCTGATTTAATGGAGAGTTTTTTTTCTCATTCTATTTTAAAAAGAGCAAAAGAAAAGGGCCTTCTCCAGGTCAATCTCATTAACTTAAGAGAACATACCACATACAAGCATGGCCAGGTAGATGATTATCAGTTTGGAGGCGGTGCAGGTTTAGTAATGATGGTGGAGCCATTGGTAAATGCAATTGAGAGCCTGCAAAAAAATACCGTGTATGATGAGGTGATATTTTTATCACCAGATGGAGAAAATTTTGATCAGAGAATGGCCAATAAACTTTCACTTAAAAATAATCTGCTGTTGATCTGCGGGCATTACAAGGGCATTGACCAAAGAGTGCGGGATCATTTTATTTCCAAAGAAATTTCCATAGGCGATTATGTTTTGAGCGGGGGAGAATTGGGTGCTGCTGTTATTGTTGATGCAGTAGGCCGATTAATTCCCGGCGTTTTGAATGATGAAACATCAGCATTAACGGATAGTTACCAGGATGATTTATTAGCACCACCGGTGTACACCAGGCCCGAAGACTTTCGGGGATGGAAAGTGCCTGCTGTTTTATTAAGCGGTAATCATGCTGCTATTGAAGTTTGGCGCAACCAGGAATCTCTGAAAAGGACACAGGAGAGACGGCCTAATATGTTGGAATAAGGCCTCACCCTCCTTCTCCCTCTCCAATAGAGTGGGAGCGGTGCTTCATCACAATAACAAACATTCCAACTCCCACATCCGCAAAAGAATCTCTAATCAGCAAATGCTTTATTATTGATTGGTATAGCAGCTAAATTTGGAAGAAATAATGTTGAGAGATTTACCGAAATGCTGCCTCCTCTCTTTTGGAGAGGAGGTCAGAGTCGTGAGGCCTTATTTCACTCCAATTACCGGCAATGCTTTTTGCCTGATTGCATCATTAAAAGCCGGTACGTCTTTTTCTTTTACCGATTTTAATTTATTCAATTCCCTGTCTATTTGCGAGGCAAGTTCTTCATATACTTCCCTGGATTGTTTGCTGGGTGCAAAATTGCCGCTGTTGGCAGCATCAAATACCCCGGATAATTTATCATTAAGTTTTATCGGATAATTTAAAACATCCTGGCCGCTTTTAGCTTTTGTTTGATAGAGTGTTTCTTCAATGGAAGTAAGCTTTTTATTTATACTATCTGCCGATTGCTTTATTTCTTTGGGAACATCTTTGCCTTGTAATGTGATAAAAGAATTGATCTGAGTGCGTAATGCCCTGATATCTTTTATTGCTTTTTGTGTTTCATTAAATTTATTTATTACAGTTTGCAGAAATATATTTTGTTGCTCATAATCCTGCTGCGTTATTTTATAATTTGGGTCAGCCTTAACAGTAAATGGAACTTCAGCAGAATCCTTTCCTAATTTAAAACGTGCAAAATAATTTCCGGGAGGCGCTATTATCCCCGCAGGTACGCCATTCCATAATATCATACCTTCTATTTTTTCAGCTTCCGGATATCGAAGATCCCACACAAACACATTCATCCCTCTATTCACATCTATTTTGGCATTGTTCTCTTTAGCATCCGTTGCGAATGTTTTTATTAATTTATGATCTCTGTCAAAAATGGTAACGTACGCTTTAGCCGAATCAGGAACATCTTTTACATAATAATTAAATACAACACCCGCAGGCGGATTGGCCCCCGTATTTTTGGGAGCGCCAAAAGATGCTGCAAATGGACTACCCTGCATGCGATAAGAAGGGTAAACATCAAATACATGAATACTTTTATTAGAAATCGATGGATTTAATTGCTGCACAACACTCAGATCATCAATTACCCAAAAAGCACGGCCCTGTGTTGCAACTATCAAATCATTTTCCTTAATAGTTAAATCAGTTATGGGTACAACAGGTAAATTTTGTTGAAACGGCTTCCATGTACCACCATCATTAAAAGACATATACATTCCATATTCAGTCCCCGCATACAATAATCCAGGGCGTTTTTTATCTGCCCTCATCACTCTTGTAAAATGCAATTTGTTTATTCCATCTGTAATTTTTTTCCAACTTTTTCCATAGTCCTCTGTCTTAAAAATGTAAGGGGCAAAATCATCACTTTTATATCTTGTACCGGTAATATATGCAGCACCTTTTTTAAACGGATCCGTATCAATAGCATTCCACATCATCCACTTTGGTATGCCGGCCGGTGTAACATTATCCCAATTTTTACCTCCATCACGGCTTACATGTACCAAACCATCATCACTGCCTGTCCACAACAAATCTTTTTCATAGGGGGATTCGGTCGCAGTAAAAATGGTGGAGTAATATTCAACAGATGTATTGTCCTGTGTTATAGGCCCCCCGCTTGATTTTTGTTTGCTTTTATCATTAGTTGTAAGATCAGGAGATATTTGTTCCCAACTGCTGCCTTCATTTTCTGAAGTAAATAATGCATTGCCGGCAGTATATAATTTTTTTGGATTATGCGGCGAAAAGAAAATAGGAAAATTCCATTGAAAACGAAATTTTAGAACATCGGCACCTGCACCCATCGGGTTATCAGGCCAAACAGAAATAGCACGGTTCTCTCCTGTTCTATGATCTAACCGGGAAAGGTAACCGCCATAATTACCGCCATAAACAATATCAGGATTGGTGGGGTCAGCAACCACATAACCACTTTCACTGCCCGCTGTAGATTCCCAATCCCTGTCTGTAATTGCTGCGCCTGTGGTTCTGCTTTTTATTCTTATGGTAGAATTATCCTGTTGGGCACCCAGTATGCGATAAGGAAAAGAATTATCTGTTGACACTCTGTAAATCTGAGCAGTTGGCTGGTTCATATAGGTGCTCCAGTTTTCACCGCCATCAAAGCTTACCTGTCCTCCACCATCATCCGCAACAATCATTCTGTTAGAATCCTCGGGGTCAATCCAAAGGTCATGGTGATCACTATGCGGTGTACGTATGGCTGTAAATGTTTTGCCTCCATCTTTACTTCGCATAAAACCTACATTGGGTGCATAAACTGTATTTTCATTTTTAGGGTCAACAAAAACTTTTGTATAATACCATGCCCGTTGCCTGATATTATTATCATTACTTGTAAGCACCCATGTTTCCCCCGCATCATTGGAAACATACATTCCGCCATTTGCGTTTTCTAAAATTGTATAAACTTTATCGGGATTAGATGGTGCAACTGATACACCCACAATCCCCCATACACCTTTGGGTAAACCTTTTTTTGAAGAAATATTTTTCCATGTTTCTCCACCATCAGTACTCTACCAAAGCGCTCATTAAATGTAGAGATAATTTCTCCAGACATACTTAAAAATATTCAGTGGCAATTAGACATTGCCGGTCCACTAGTTGATTA
>MWYX01000028.1 GCA_002050465.1 Chitinophagales bacterium 65-1 | reverse complement strand
AGCTCCCTTTGAATTAAATTCTTTTTTTATGGTTTGTCTCTTTTCCATGTGTAAAACAAATTTACAAAAGGGTGGAAAACTATCTGACTTAAAAAACAAATACAAATTTGTTAAGCCCTTATCCACTAACTGAAGCTGACGATCTATCTAAATGAAAGAAGCTATAAAGGCACGTCTAAATAACTTTTTCGAGCAAGAGAAACTGATTTTTAGATAAGCTAATAGAGAAGTACAAAAAATTCTTCAAGTTAAATGAAACGCTGTTTCTATTCAGATACCATTTCTAACTTTTGCTTAACCGCCTCAGAAAATATTTTAGGAATTTTAGCTCGCAATAATGAATTCTCTCTAGAACAAACACAAAGGTTTGCATGGGAGTTAGAAATAAATCTTTTAAAAGAGACTTTAAAAAAATTTGAAGGACGAATTTTTTTTGAATATTCTATACCTCGTATGGGTAGAAGAATTGATGTTGTGCTTATTATTAAGAATGTAATTTTTGTTGTAGAATTCAAAGTGGGAGAAAAAGACTTTTTATTAAGTGCAATTGATCAAGTTTTAGATTATAGTCTTGACTTAAAAAACTTTCATGAAACAAGTCATAAACATTTAATTGCTCCTATTCTAATCGCAACAGAAGCTAGAAATATTGTTCCTATAATTTCTCCAACACCGCATAATGACAATTTATTATTTCCAATAAGAACGACTGTTTCTTATTTACCTGATACAATATATAATGTACTGCGATTTGCTGATGGTGAAGATATAGATAATGAAACATGGGAGAGTGGTCGTTATTCGCCAACACCTACCATTATAGAAGCTGCAATGGCTTTGTACAATGGGCATAACGTCGCAGAGATTACAAAAAGTGGCGCAGAGGCTACTAATCTTACCGAAACCGCTACTGCTTTAAGAGAAATTATTTTTCAATCAAGAGAGAAACAAGAAAAGGCAATTTGTTTCGTTACAGGGGTACCAGGTGCTGGTAAAACCTTAGTTGGACTTGACATTGCGACAAAACATCTTGATAAGAATAATGATCTTACAAGTGTTTTTCTTTCAGGCAATGGCCCATTGGTTGCTATTTTAAGAGAAGCACTTACAAGAGATAAATTCCAAAGAGAAAAAGAACAAGGCAAGAAAGTGAGGAAAGGTGAAATAATGAGTGAAGTAAAATTGTTCATTCAAAACGTACATAACTTTCGTGATGAAAGTTTAAAGGATGAACAACCACCATTTGAGCATGTAACAATCTTTGATGAAGCACAAAGAGCATGGAATCATACACAAACAGCCAACTTTATGTTGCGTAAAAAGAATACTCCAAATTTTAATATTTCAGAACCAGAGTTTTTGATTGGTTGTTTAGACAGACATAAAGATTGGGCAGTTATTATCTGTTTGGTGGGTGGTGGTCAAGAAATCAATACTGGAGAAGCAGGAATAAGTGAATGGATTGAATCGCTCAATAGGACTTTTCCTGAATGGCGTGTTTATGTATCAGATAAACTAACAGATAGTGAATATGCGGCAGGCAAAGCACTCGAAATTTTGGAAAAACATAAATACGTTTTTACAAATCCTGCATTGCATCTTTCTGTTTCACTGCGTTCATTTCGGGCAGAACATCTTTCATTGCTAATCAAAAGTCTTTTAGACTTAAATGCTGAAGAAGCCAAGAAGAATTATGAAGAAATAAAAAATAGGTATCCAGTTGTATTAACAAGAAGTTTAACTACAGCAAAAAAATGGCTTAAAGAAAAAGCTAGAGGAACGGAACGATATGGAATGGTTGTTTCATCACAAGCAATAAGATTAAAGCCGTATGCAATTGACGTAAAGTCTCCAATGAATCCTATACATTGGTTTCTTGATGGCAAAGAAGATATTCGTTCATCTTATTATTTGGAAGACGTTGCTACAGAATTTCAAGTGCAGGGCTTAGAGCTTGACTGGGCTTGTGTTATATGGGATGGAGACTTTAGATATTCAAATGATGGATGGAAATCTTTTTCTTTCGTTGGTAGTAAATGGAATAACATAAATAAGGAAGAAAGAAAACTATATTTAAAGAATGCCTACAGAGTTTTATTAACCAGAGCTCGACAAGGAATGGTTATAGTAGTTCCAAAGGGAGATACTGAAGATCCAACTAGATCCGCGGACTTTTATGATCCTACATTTAATTACCTAGTTAAAATCGGACTTAACGTAATTTGATTTTATATAAAAATTCTACCTCCTCACTTTCAAAAATCCTACGCTCCTGTTATTACCATTAATAATATATCCCTGGCTGTTTACCCATAGTTTTGTTCCTGCTGCATCGGTAATAATATAGGGATAAGCACTGTTATTAGTTTTAAGCATTTTACCAATGCTGTACAGGCGGTTATTCATTTCTCTTACAATATTAAAACGCGTGGTTACGTAAAAAGAAGATTGTTGTTCGGCCGCAAATGTTATGTCTGCAACTATATACCTTTCATTTATTAAACTTTCTGAATTTGTTTTTGGATAATTGCGGGCAACATTATTATTTTCTCTTTGTTCACGATCGATGTGCAGTGTTGGCTCATTACGTTCTGTAACCGGTTTTGTAACAGGTGTTGTTTTAGCAAGGTCTTTTCCACCCTGTTGAATATTGGCCCTGGTCCATCCTGATGCAATAGAGGTAAGCCTGTCGGTTTTGTTGGGGTGTGTAACGCTTGTTTTATAATTGGCTGCTAATTTAAGAGCAGTTTGTGCCTGCGCCAGAGTTGCACCCATGCGCCGCAAAACAAAACCGGAAAACTCATCAGCTTCCAGTTCCTTCTCAGGCTGGCTTCCGATATTCTGCATCATATGGCCATTAAGATGATGACCTATCTCATGCGCCAGTATGCTAACTGATGCCCATTTATTTCCTGCTGCAGCATCAAGCCGGTTTATAAAATCAGGATTATATAAAATATACCGCTTCTGAAGGTAAACAACAGCAGCAGCATTATCTATCCTGGCAGCCATCACTTCAAAATTTGGTTTCAGGCCTATCACATCAATGATTTCTGCTATCATCGTTTTTGCATCGGAAACAGTTGTAAAGCCTGCCGGCTTTGTTATCCACGAGGCGATCTGCGCAGAAGTAATGTCGCCGGATTTTTGAGCAGAAGAATTATTTGCTATAAAAGCAAATCCAATTATGAGGGCGCATAGTTTCATGGATATATATTTATCTTCTAAATTCCGATAATTATAAAAGTAAAACATCAGGTGTATTATGTATTAACTTTTCTCCGCAGTATGTTTAACTAAATATTTACAATGAGTAAAATTCATTTTGAATGACGAAAATTTTTTTCCATAATTCATTTTATGCATTAACAAAAACTTATCAATCGCTCATTAATCGTTTTACATTTTTTTTCTTCTATGGATTCAGACCCGCTTTAAAATCCGGATCAACCAATTTTATGAAAAAACAAATTTTATTCTCATTAGCCATCTTACTTTCTACCTTTTCTTTTGCACAATTCAAATCAACAGCTGTAACATCAACACAGGCGAAACCATCATTTGGCGTACGTGTTGGCCTGTTGTCATCAGGCATAAGAGGTGAAGCTTCCACTAATCTTGATAACCTTCTTGAATTTGCCAATGGGATGATAACAACAAAGAATCGTACAGGTTTTTATGCTGGTGGATATGCAACTATACCATTTACAGGCGGGATATCATTAGAGCCCGGATTATTTTACTCGCTGAAGGGATACGAGTTAACAGGATCGGTAGAGAACAAAACCATTGGATTTTTAGGTGCTAATGCAAAGGCAAGGCTGCAATCAGAATACATTGATATACCCCTGGTGCTAAAAGCAAACATGGGCGGGTTACAATTATTTGCAGGTCCGCAGTTTTCTTATTTAATGAAAGCCAATTTAAATACTACTGCAGGCCTGTTGGGTTTTGACGTGCTGAGTAATGATATGGATGTCTCCGAAAAATTTAACCGCTGGGATATAGCTGTAACAGGTGGTATAGGTTATAAATTCAGCAACGGGATAAATATTTCTGCTGCATACGATCATGGTTTATCAAAGATTGATAAGAATCAAAATTCAAAGGCGTATAACCAGGCGTTTAAAATAGGAATCGGCCTGGACCTGTAACACTAAAAATTGCTGTTGCCTGAATCATAAAAAGCGCAGACTTTTGTGGAATGAAAAAAATATTCATGCTGGTATTATGTACCGGCATTTTATTTACACTAGATGCACAGGATAAGCCGGCTTATATTTTATATAATGCAACCGGTAAAAAAGTATCTTATAAAAAGATGCTGAAAACACTTGGGCAAAAAGATATTGTACTGTTTGGCGAATTTCATAACAACCCTATATCTCACTGGCTGCAACTGGAAGTAACAAAAGATCTTAAACAAAAGAGGGATCTTGTATTGGGCGCTGAAATGTTTGAACGGGATAACCAGCATGCCCTTGATCTATACCTGCAGGGAAAATTATCTTCAAAAGGCCTGGACTCTATGGCAAGGCTTTGGAAAAATTATGCTACTGATTATGCACCGCTGGTAAATTTCGCAAAGGAAAATAATATTGTTTTTGCAGCAACCAATATTCCCAGGAGATATGCATCAATGGTTGCAAAAGGCGGTTTTGCGGTTTTGGATACTATTTCTTCAAAAGAAAAAATATGGATAGCTCCTTTACCCGTTGCGTATAATGCTGAATTACCTGGTTATAAAAATATGCTTACAATGATGCCCGGCCATGGTGGTGAGAACCTGCCTAAAGCTCAGGCCATTAAAGATGCTACCATGGCGCATTCTATACTACAATATTATAAGCCGGGAAGTTTGTTTATACATTATAATGGCGCATATCATTCAGAAAATCATGAAGGTATTGTGTGGTATTTAAAACAAAGCCGTCCCGAAATAAATATTATTACCATTACTACCGCCTCACAAAAAGATATTCATCAATTGCTCCGTGAGAATAAACACAAAGCTGATTATATTATCTGCGTTGATGAGGATATGACAAAAACTTTTTAGCTCTGGCACGATTTTACATTTGTTTTTTGTATGCGATCAAAACAATCTGACATTGAAGCACTGCTTAAAAAAGGAAAGCATTGCAAATTTCCCGAAGAGATAAAACCTATGCTGGCAACCCTTGTAGATAAACCTGTAGAGGACGAAGGCTGGCTGTACGAAATTAAATGGGATGGATATAGGGCATTGAGTTATATTAACAATGGCAAGGTTGAAATAAAAAGCCGGAATAATAAATCTTTCAATGAAAAATTTTATCCTGTTTTTGATGCATTAAAAAAATGGAATAGAAATGCAGTAGTGGATGGAGAGATTGTTGTTGTAAATGAAAAAGGTATTCCGGATTTCAGCGACCTGCAGGCATGGCGCAGCGAGGCGGATGGCCATCTTAATTATTACCTCTTTGATATTTTATGGCTGGATGGTATTGATGTAATGGGTTTACCACTTACAGAACGGAGGGAAATACTCAGATCTGTTGCCCCGGTAAATGATATTATTAAACTGAGTGAAAATTTTGATGCTACAGGAAAGGAATTCTTTGAACTGGCAGATAAAATGGGCCTTGAAGGCATAATGGCTAAAAAAGCTACAAGTCATTATATACCTGATCTTCGCACAAAAGACTGGCTCAAAATAAAAACTGAAAAAAGACAGGAAGCGATTATTGGAGGCTATACAAAAAATGAAGGTTCCAGCAAGCCTTTCAGTGCATTATTACTCGGACTTTTTGATGGAAATGTTTTCAGGTCATTGGGAACGGTTGGCACCGGGTTCAGCATCAACTTGCAAAAAGAAATTTTGCAAAAGCTAAAACCTTATGAAACCAAAACCTGTCCTTTTGTTGTACCGCCCGAATATAATAAGCCGTCAAGGTTTAGACCTAACCCCCCAAAAGCAACCGTAACATGGATAAAGCCAAATGTAGTTTGTGAAATAAGTTATCGTGAATTAACAAAAGATGGTTCCATCCGCCATCCATCTTTTAAGGGATTGCGTGATGATAAAAATGCAAAAGATGTAATAATAGAACTTCCAATAAAAATTGATAATATTATAAAAGAAGATGAAACTTTGATTAATAAAAAAATGATCTCATCCCCCGGTAAAAAACAACGCAACACTTTTTTAAATCCTAAAGATGAGCAGCAAACACGAAACATTGGCGGGCACGATCTTAAATTTACAAGTTTAAGTAAGATATACTGGCCAAAAGAAAAAGTATGCAAGCGTGATATGCTGAATTATTATTACCAGGCAGCGCCTTACATGGTTCCCTATTATAAAGACAAGCCACAAACTTTAAACCGCTATCCGCATGGTATTAACGGGGAGACTTTTTATCAGAAAGATGTAAAAGGTAAAGTGCCCGGCTGGATAAAAACCTTTCCATATCATAGTTATGCCGATAATCGTGACAAAGAATTTTTGGTAATAACTGATGAAGCAAGCCTGTTATATGTTGCGGCATTGGGATGTATTGAGATTAATCCATGGAGCAGTAAGATACAAACACCTGATCATCCTGACTGGTGCATTATTGATCTTGATCCTGATAAAAATACTTTCAACCAGGTTATAGAAGCATCCTGCGTTACTAAAAAGATATTGGATGCCATCGGGGTTACATCATACTGTAAAACATCCGGCTCTACAGGGCTTCATATTTATATTCCCTTTGGCTCTAAATACACTTATGAAGATTCAAAAGAATTTGGAAGGGCATTGGCAAAACTGATCTATGCAGAAATTCCAAAGTATACCAGCATTGAAAGAAAAGTTGCAGACAGGGATGGGAAAATGTATATTGACTTCCTGCAAAACAGGCCACAGGCAACTGTTGCAGGTCCCTATTCATTGCGGCCAAAGCCAGGAGCTCCGGTTTCTATGCCATTACATTGGGAAGAAGTAAAGAAAGGATTGAAGATAACTGACTTCAATATTTTTAATGCAATGGACAGATTAAAAAGTGAAGGAGATATTTTTAAAGGTGTGCTGGGAAAAGGAATTGATCTTACGAAAGCATTAAAGAAAATTGAATCAATATCATAGTGCTATTTATTAGATATAATTATTGAGTTTACTGATATCTCCGGGAAAGATCAAACAGTATCTTTTTATCAGCGTCTGTAAGTGTTTTACTTTCCTGCGTTTGAAAGTGTCGCTTAAAAGCCCCGATAGCTGCAGACGTATCTTTTATATCATAACCTATAATGCGCAAAGCCTGTAAATGATTAAAGTTTTGCGGAACAGTAATTTTAGATGTATCGCCATACCATAAACCAAACCCTTTTTCGGCAAGCGATTTCCAGGGGAAATTAACATTAGGATCAACCTTTCGTGTAGGCGCAATGTCAGCGTGACCAATAAAATTAGCAGCAGGTATTCCATGTGCTTTTTTTAATAAGCCCAATAAATTAAGTAAGCTGTTTATTTGCTGCTCTGTAAAAATTTCAAAACCATTATTATCTATTTCAATACCTATCGACGATGAATTTATATCAGTCATATTTCCCCACCTGCTGATACCCGCATGCCAGGCACGTAGATAATCGTTAAGCATGTGGTGAATAGTTCCATCTTTACAAATAACATAATGGGAGCTTACCTGGGTACGTGGAAGTGTAAATGTTTTTAAGGTTTGATCACAACTATTCTGCGCCGTGTGATGAAGAATTACAAAGTTGGGCTTACGCATGCCAAAATTGGTAGTACCAACCCATTGAGAGGCAGTGGTAAAAGAATCTTTAAGCGGAGATTGCCTTATTGTTTTGGCAAAAGATTTAGCCTGTTTTTTATAACTTTTGTTGGTTGCAGCATATTTGTTAGCAGAGCAGGAACCAATGATTAAAATCAGAAATATTCTAAAAATTCTGTTAAGCATTTATTTAATTTATGAGTTGATCATCTAATCCTTTTTTTGATACTGGATTGTATCCATTCAAACCGCTTACATTCAGGGCAGGCGTGTTTTGATACGGGTTTTATTTTTTCTGTATAGCCACAAAAAATACAAGAGTAATAATCAGGAACAGAAATTTTTTTCTGACTCCTTTCCAAAGAATCCGGCATAATCGGCAACCCATATTTTACTTCTTCATCCGGATAATAAAAAATGCTGATATTACCTGAGCTTTCTTCAATAGCTTCTTCAATCTGTCCAAGTTGAGAAACGCCCTGCATTCTCAATTCAGCAAAAAATTCATCTTCGCCTAATATTTCTTTTTGAAAATTGTCAATAGAAAATACGCCATTTTTAATAAGACAAATAGGTTTACCTTCTACAAGTTTTTCAAACTTTTTATTTTTCCCAATCATAAAAGTAACAAGACTGTAAAGCCCAATCACCATTGTAAAAACAATTAAAGAAGGTAATATTCCTACATCTTTATAAAACATAGGATCGCCGGCTGCTGAGCCTAAACCGATAATTACTACAAGCTCGAATATTGATAATTGCTTAACACCACGCTTTCCCAATAAGCGCAGGCTAATCATGATAACAAGGAACATAATTAATGTGCGAAAAACAGTTTCTGGCAGAAAGCTCCAGTCTTCTCCCCCCAGCAATAATTCTTTCCAATTAAAACCCGGGGAAGCCTGTAAATAAAACATATTAAAGGTTTAGATTGAAATGATTATGGTAAAGAGAATCATCTTACTCTACATATTTCTTCTATATTGACCACCCACTTCATATAAAGCATGTGTTATTTGTCCCAAAGAACAATATTTTACGGTTTCCATAAGTTCTTCAAATAAATTGCCATCATTAATAGCAACCTGTTGTAACCGTTTTAGCATTTCATCACTTTTATCTTTATGCCTTTCTTTAAAAGAATGTAAAGTGCTTATCTGGAATTCTTTTTCTTCTGTTGTACTCCGGATAACTTCCTGAGGTAAAATGGTTGGTGAGCCGGCCTTATTTAAAAAGGTATTTACACCAACAATAGGAAATTCGCCTGTATGTTTTAAAGTTTCATAATACAAACTCTCTTCCTGGATCTTATTTCGCTGATACATTCTTTCCATTGCGCCAAGAACTCCTCCTCTTTCAGAAATTTTTTCAAACTCAACCATCACGGCTTCTTCTACAAGATCAGTCATTTCTTCTATTAAAAAACTTCCCTGGTTTGGATTTTCATTTTTAGCTGTTCCTAACTCACGGTTAATAATTAATTGTATTGCCATAGCCCTGCGCACACTTTCTTCGGTTGGCGTTGTTATCGCTTCATCATAAGCATTGGTGTGAAGGCTGTTGCAATTATCATATATGGCATACAATGCCTGCAGGGTAGTTCTTATATCATTAAAATCAATTTCCTGTGCATGCAGGCTTCTGCCACTTGTTTGAATATGATATTTCAACATCTGGCTGCGTTTATTAGCATTGTATTTATGCTTCATTGCTTTTGCCCATATCCTTCTTGCCACACGGCCGATAACAGAATATTCAGGATCCATTCCATTGCTGAAAAAGAAAGAAAGATTGGGGGCAAAATCATCAATGCTCATACCCCTGCTTAAATAATATTCCACATAAGTAAAACCGTTTGAAAGCGTAAAAGCAAGCTGGGTTATTGGATTGGCACCGGCTTCAGCAATGTGGTATCCGCTTATTGAAACGGAATAAAAGTTTCTTACTTTCTTTTGAATAAAATACTCCTGCACATCACCCATGAGCTTTAATGCAAACTCGGTAGAAAATATGCAGGTATTCTGTGCCTGGTCTTCTTTTAAAATATCGGCTTGCACGGTTCCCCTTACATTAGCCAATGCTTTTGCTTTTATCGCTTCATATATTTCAGGTGGTAAAACATCTTTACCAGAAAGGCCAAGTAAACGTAATCCAAGGCCATCGTTGCCGGTGGGTAAAGCCCCGGCCCCCTCTAAATCTCCCCCGGTGGGGGAGACTTTTAAATCACTTTTTTCCGGATGAACGGGTTTTCCATTTACTCCGAGATATTTTGGTAATGAATCAATTCCATATTTTGATTCAATGATCTTATTTATCTCATCTTTTAAATTATTATCAATTATATATTTTTCACATTGCTGATCAATAGCTGCATTTAAAAAGAATGCAAGTAACATAGGTGCCGGTCCATTGATGGTCATGCTTACAGAAGTTTTTGGGTCACAAAGGTCAAAACCGCTATAGAGCTTTTTTGCATCATCAACCGTTGCAATGCTAACGCCACTGTTGCCTACTTTGCCATAAATATCAGGGCGTAAATCAGGATCTTCGCCATATAATGTAACGCTGTCAAACGCAGTACTGAGGCGCTTTGCAGGCTGTCCAAGGCTTACATAATGAAAGCGCCGGTTGGTTCTTTCCGGACCGCCTTCGCCTGCAAACATTCTTGTCGGGTCTTCTTCCTGGCGTTTTAAAGGAAACACACCTGCTGTGTACGGGAATTTACCAGGGAAATTCTCCTGTAACCTCCATCTTAAAATGTCTCCCCAATCTTTATAACGTGGTACAGCAATTTTGGGAATTTTGGTATGTGACAAGGACTCAAAATACATTGGTTGCTTAATCGTTACTCCTCTTACATCATATTCAAAAAATTCTTTTTGATAACTGGCTTTTGTCTGCTCCCACTCATCAATTAATTTTTTACAAAGAGGGAAGAATTGTTTTTCGAGTACCCCCTCTAATCCGATAGCTATCGGATCTCCCCCCAAAGGGGAGACTTCCGAAACTCCTTTTGAATTTGAATATTCTTTAATTAATTGTTGTGCGCCTTTTAGCTGATAAAGTTTGCTCGCAATTTCTGCCTGTTCATCAGCTAACTTATTGTACTTATAAATTTCCTCAGCAATTTCAGCCAAGTATCTTACCCGCTTTGCAGGGATGATATGTGTTTGACTTGTAGTATCCTTTGTATGGGCATGATGTTCGATTTCACCAGCAAATTTAACTCCTGTTTTAGCAGCAATTTTTTCCATTAATCTCTCGAACAATTCATTAACTCCTGCATCATTAAATTGTGAAGCGATTGTTCCAATAACAGGCAGCTCATTATCTTTTGCAGTCCATAAGTTATTATTACGCTTGTATTGTTTTTTTACATCGTGCAAGGCATCTAATGCCCCGGCTTTATCAAATTTATTTATGCAAACAATATCTGCATAATCAAGCATATTTATTTTTTCAAGTTGTGATGCTGCACCGTATTCGGGAGTCATCACATACATACTCACATCACAATAGTCTAAAATAGATGCATCACTTTGTCCCACACCGGCACTCTCTAAAATGATAAGATCATATTTTGCTTCTTTACAAATGTCAATAGCTTCCTGTACATATTCACTTAACGCCTTATCACTTTCTCTGGTTGCAAGGCTTCGCATGTAAGCCCTGGGACTGTGAATGGAATTCATTCTGATTCTATCACCTAACAATGCGCCGCCTGTTTTTTTCTTTGATGGATCAACAGAAATAACGGCGATTGTTCTATCAGTATAACTATTTAAAAAACGGCGGACAATTTCATCGGTAACGGAAGATTTGCCGGCACCGCCTGTACCGGTGATGCCGAGAACTACAGCCTCCCCCCAACCCCCTCCGGTGGAGGGGGAGTTAGATGCAGTCCCTATATTTTCTTCATCCAACTTTTTATCAGACAAACTACTTAATTTACCATGCACTTTTTTTATTACATTATCTATGTCATGCAATATCTCATCATTTCTAAATCGTAAAACTTCAAATCCTAATTCATTAAGTGAGTATGTTCTTTCCTCATCACTTATTTTCATCTCGGGAAGTTGATGGTGATTTCCATCCAATTCAATTATCAATCCTTTTTTCAGGCAAACAAAATCTGCTATAAAAGAACCAATAATATGTTGTCTTCTGAATTTATGGCCTTCTTTCTTTCCCCTCAAAGCATCCCATAATATATTTTCAGCAATGGTTTGTTCCCTTCTATGATTTAATGAAAATTCTTTCAGTTTACTATATATCAATGGATCAGCCTTAAATTGATTAACCGTTATCGAACTTCCATTTCTGGTACCATTTAAAGGAATAGAAATCCCATTTTCAGCTTCTGTAATTGATCTTGCGATTTTTTTAATATCCCTCCATTCGCCTAAAGCAAAATGTCCATTTCCATTGTGAGACACTGTTCCCCCTCCACCGGAGGGGGTTAGGGGGAGGCCACATTGCTTCACAACATCTTCTATCATTCCTTCTAAACCCATATGTCTTCCATCATCAGGAGAATAAATTCTTGTGATACCATATTTATGAAGCTCATCAATTTCTGATGGCAAAATGGTACCTCCACCGCCGCCGAATATTTTTATATGTCCGCAACCATTTTCATCCAGCAGGTCTTTCATGTATTTGAAAAATTCTACATGTCCACCCTGGTAGCTGGTAATGGCTATACCCTGCACATCTTCTTCGATAGCGCATTCAACAATTTCGGCTACACTCCTGTTATGACCAAGATGAATTATTTCGGCACCTTTACTTTGCATAATACGTCTCATGATATTAATAGCCGCATCATGGCCATCAAAAAGTGACGCTGCAGTAACGATACGAACATTATTATTAGTTGTGAAAGACATATTTCTTTTAAGTAATAGCCAACAAAAATACTAATTATGACACCGAAAATATAGCTTATATCATCTTAAATGTTAACTCGGCAAACTCCTTTATACTTAATGTTTCGGCCCTTCTTATAAATAATTCATCCTGCAATACTTCCTGGTTAAATAAGCTTTTTACTGCGTTACGCATGGTTTTACGCCTTTGATTAAAGGCTGTTTTTACCAATACCCAAAACGCCCGTTCACTTTTAACAGGTAGTCTTGCTTTTATGAATGTTAGCCTGATAACGCCACTTTTTACTTTTGGCTGTGGAGTAAAGCACTCATTACCTACATCAAATAAATATTCAACATTATAATAATATTGTATAAGTACACTCAGCACCCCGTAAATTTTAGTTCCTTCTTTTGCTGCTGCCCTTAGTGCAACTTCCTTTTGAAACATGCCAATAACTACAGGAACATACTCTTTCCATTCCAAGATCTTAAAAAGAATTTGTGTAGAGATATTATAAGGAAAATTGCCTATTACTGTAAAAGGCTCATCAAAAGGCCTGTCTATCTGCAAAAAGCTTTTATGAATGATCTTATCTTTTAATGAAGGATATTTTTCAAAAAGAAAATTAACTTTCTCTTCATCTAACTCTACCGCTTTAAAATTTATATCAGGGATATGTAAAAGATATTTTGTTAAAGCACCTCCCCCTGGTCCTACTTCCAAAAGATTTTGAAAGGGATGTTGCTGTATTGCACTTACAATTCTCCGGATAATATTCTCATCTTTTAAAAAATGTTGGCCCAGAGATTTTTTTAATGTATGCATGCTTCATGCAAATTACAATCTATCTGAGAAGAAAGTAATTATGGTGAGGCCGGAACCGCCAGACCATGTTTTAAATTATTATCTTGCACAAAATATTTTTAAAAAATGAACTCTGGCATTTCAGAACATAAACCTATAATTGGCTTTACATGCGGTGATGTAAATGGTATAGGCCCTGAGCTTATTATTAAAACCTTATCAGATAACAGGATATTGGAAATATGTACTCCCGTGGTATTTGCCAGCAATAAAGTGATTAATTTTTACAGGAAGAGTGTACCGGAAATAGTATTCAATTTTATGAACATAAAAGAGCTCTCCAGAGTTAATCATAAACAGGTTAATATTTTTAACTGCTGGGAAGAAGAAGTTTCGATAACGCCCGGGGCAATGAATGAGATTGGTGGAAAATACGCGATAAAAAGTTTATTGGCAGCTGCACAGGCATTAAAAGAAAATAAAATTCATGGCCTGGTTACTGCTCCCATTCATAAAAAAAATATACAGAGCGATGAGTTTAATCATACAGGGCATACGCCTTATTTTAAAAACTTATTTTCAGTAAAAGATGTAGTGATGTTACTCACATCGGAAAATTTAAAAGTAGGATTGGTAACTGAACATGTACCTGTAAAAGATATTGCACAATATATAACAAGAGATAATATTACCAGCAAGTTGCACATTTTGCATGCAAGTCTGCAACAGGATTTTGGAATTGATAAACCAAAGATCGCTGTACTGGCATTAAATCCGCATGCCGGTGATGAAGGCTTGATAGGCAAAGAAGAGGAAGAAATTATTAAGCCGGCGGTTAAGGATGCCAAACAACGCAATATGCTTGTAGTTGGGCCATTTAGCGCCGATGCCTTTTTTGCCAGGGCACAGTATGAAAAATTTGATTCGGTTTTAGCTATGTACCACGACCAGGGATTGATACCTTTTAAATCATTATCAATTGGCGAAGGCGTAAATTTTACCGCAGGTATTTCAGGCATAAGAATAAGTCCCGATCATGGAACTGCATTTGATATCGCCGGAAAGAACCAGGCTGATGAGGGATCTTTCAGAGCGGCAATATTTACCTGCGTGGATATTATCAATAACAGGAAGGCTTATGAAGAGAACAGAAAAAATCCTCTTAAAAAAGTAAGTGCCTCTATTGTAGCCAATGCAGTGGATGAGAAGATAGTGGAAGAAGGATAAGAAGTGAGTGGTCAATGTCAGTTGTGAGTTCATCACTCACAACTCACCCGGATGCATATAGCTTTGTAAAGCCTTTACATAATTTTCAAAAGCATCAACTCCCCTGGGGGTTATTTTACAAATGGTAAGCGGATAATTATCTCTAAATTGTTTTGTTACCTCAATATATTCTGCTTCCTTAAGCTTGCTGATCTGCACGCTTAAATTACCTGCAGTAGAATTTGTTTTCTCTTTTATAAATGTAAACTCCGCTTCTTTTACACTTAATAAAAGGCTTATTACGGCAAGCCGCAACGGTGCATGCAATATGGGATCAAGTTCTTTAAACTCCATGCTTAGCTTTTGTGAGATTTTTTGTACAGGTTACGAAGCATATAACCGGGAATTAAATATCCAACAGCAACTGCAACAGCAGAAATGATCATGGCATATTTAAAATCTTTTACAATAAAGATGGCAATGGCTGCTGCCCAGTTTACAATTGCCCCTATAATTAAGGGTTTAAAACGGATCGCACTGCCGTGTATATACATCCAAAAAGCATATAATATAAAAAAATAACCAAAAGCAAATGCAATGCTTTGTCCGGAATCATCTTTATTAACATTGGCAGCAATTGAAGTAGCTGCTATTATTGCAAATAAGCTGATTAAAAAACCAGTAGAAAATTTTTCAAGTAATTCCTCTACATATGTTTTTACTGCCTGCGTTTTTTTAGCTCTTAATTCCCATAAAAAAGATATAAACGTAAGTAAACCCATTGCAGTCCACACCCACCCTATATATCCTGATAATCTAACCTGAACCAATACCGCCGATAAGGTGCTGGCTATAAATAAAAGCCAGCCCCATAAAAGCCAGCCTTCACCTTTTTCACGATGCTCATTTTTTGCAGTTTTTATCATCTGTTCAATGATCTTCAGGCTTTCCTGTTTTGAAAAAGTTTCTTCCATAATATTTAATTTTCTTTTTTAAATTTTGCTCTTAATAAATACCCGGGTATTATCCATGCAGCAATTACTGCACATGCCAATAATAACAAATGATATTCAAAAGGAACGAATGGTGAAGCTAATGCAAGAAGCCAGCAACAAATTCCTCCAATGATTAATGGTCTAAACTTTAGAATTATCCCCGATAAAAAAGTAGGCATTCCATATAGAACAAGGATCAGTGGATTTATGTTTTCGTATGCTTTTTGCTTAATAAGGATGAATACCATTATAAAGCCGCATATCATAAATGTAAGCCATACAAAACCAATTATTTCATCGGTATAGGTTTTTACTTTTTTACGTTTTTTTCTTTTTGCCAGGTATATAAATTGATAAATAACGGCCAGCCATGTTAAAAACCAAACCTGGTAACCCTTTTGATAATTGAAGTATTGCAGTGACACAAACTGCGCTATGCAACAAACCAGGATCACCCATCCCCAAAGCAAATACAATGTACCCGTTTCGCTTAACCGGTTCTTTGTACGGTTTATCATGCCCGAAATAATGGAAAGGCTTTCTGCCTCGCTCATTTGTCTTTCATTTTCATTCATATCAAATTATTTATTTGCCTGAGCTAAAAAATACTGTGTCGCATTCTTTCCCCATGCAGGATGAAATTCACTTTCAGGCTTAAAGGTATCAAACATTGCAAGTGCTTTTTCAAATAATGGTATTGCCACGACTTTACCGCCCCCAAAGGATTCGGGGGTATAAAACTTGGCCTGACCTTCCAGATATACAGCACGTGGATTGGCTGGATCAAGCTCTTTTGCTTTTTCTATGTTTTCTGAAGAGGCTTGTCCATACTGCATCCATCTCGCCTGAGGATCTACCATCATGTGAGCAGAAGCTATCATACTTTTTATAATCGCAGTTTCAGAATTTTCTTTTCCTAAAATGGTTTCGGCTTTTGTAATTAATTCTTCGGCTTTATCTGCGATGGCATCAACTTTGGTTTTATCTTTTTCCATAAATGCACTCATCACATTGCAATAAGCTGCATAATAATAAGGAAGCCACTGCGTTTTTTCGGCATCGGCGATTCTTTCAAAATTATTTGCGAGTTCTTTACCGTTTCCTTTTTGCATTACAGAATCTATCATGCTGATGTTTTTCTTCATAGCCGGAGCATACTTATCGCTTTGAGCAAAAGTGGTGATGCATAAGCCGATAATCAATACTGATAAAATTGTCTTTTTCATTTTTTAAATTTTTAGTTATTTGAATTTGATTGTCTGTTTTTCAATTTTTGATACTCTCTTTCTACTGAATTATCTTTTGGATAAACGTAAGCTCCTAAATAGTGGAATACGACTCCAATGCCCCATCCTAACATGGGCCATACAGGCCAGGGAAATCTATCATTTCCATCTCTTTGCCCGCTAAAATACCAGAGCAGCCAAAAAAATATATTCATTACCACATATACTGCAAGATGACTTTTAAAGCTTGCTCTTTTTTTGGCCAGTTCCCATAATTCGGGATCTTTTACATTTTGCATAATTTTAATTTTATAAGGTTAAATTGATTTTATCTCCTGTTCTGTCAATACCAAAGCTTATGAACCACCCTAAGTAATAAAATCTTTTTGAAGGTGGAGTTACAGCCTGTTTGTTAAGCCCGTTATAAGAATAATTGTAACTATAAATGTTATTACTGCCCAGTGCATTGTTAATTGAAAAAACAATTACCGAAAATCTTTTTGCTTTTACCTGGCCAATATTGGGCAAATAGTTTACGCTAAAACTCATGCTGTTAAAATCTTTGGTTCTTCCGGCATCAAAAATTTTATAATTATTGGCTGTGTTATCATAGCTAACATTATAATAAGGTCTTCCTGTTGCATATGTGTACGATGCATTGAACTGGGTTTTGAGCTTTGTTACAAATTTTTTTACAACCAGGGATGCAGTATGTTTTGCAACGAAAGGCGGTTCAATCAGCGATGGGTAATTTAAAAAATCTCTTTTTGTATCCAGGTAAGAGTATGATATCCAATAATCAACATTTTTTATTGTTTTTTTATCTCTCCAAAAAAATTCAAATCCTTTTGCATCGCCGTACCCTTTATTACTTATAGCGGTTTCTCTACCTGAAGTATTATTTGTTTTAAAAAGATCCTGGTACTTTTTGTAAAAAAGCTCAGCACGGAAGGTTCTAATATTACTTATTTTTTGATATTGCGCTATATAATGCGTGGCTTTTGCAAAATCAAGATCGGCTGAAGATGGTAAATATTTTTTTTCAGGATCCTGGTAAAAAACACCATAGGCAAAGGATGCCTGACTGTTATCCGCAAATTTATACGCTAATGAGAGACGTGGAGCAATATTCCATTTACTCAGTAAAGAATAGTGCTCAGCTCTTGTACCAACCTTTGCGGCAATATCATTGGTAAGATAAACATCGGCTTCAGCAAAGCCTGATAACAGATGTTCTTTTAACACCCCGGAAAACTTATTACCGTCATATAAAGTAAAATCAGTTTTATCATTGCTGTAATTATATTCGCTACCAAATCTTACAGCACTTAAGCCCTTCAGCCTTTTCTCTATTACCACTTTTGCATTTGCATAATCGCCATGAGTTACTACATCAAAATTCTTGTAGGCAAAAAAGATAGGGCTGGTTATTGTTTGCTTCTGATTATTCTCGTTTTGAAATTCATTGCTTATATCATCTTTATTAGTGCTGTACGAAAATCCCGTTATAAGCTTCCATCCCATGCCTATTTTTTCTTTCCAGGATAAATTATGATACATATTTACATTTTGCAGGCTAAAAGCATTTTTCATTCCTGCAGAATCAATATCCGAATACCTGAAACCGGCTTTAGTAGTACCCAGTGTGCCGTAATATTTGAGCATTCCTGTATTAGAGGTTTTAATTCTGAAATTAGCATCTGCATTATGCAATGTGGGAATATTAAAATAATCCTGTTTTTGCTTTACCAGTTTAAAAGCAAGTTCCAGGTCTGTATAATCATATGAAAAGCCCCATGATGATCTTTTGTTTTTTGCCAGGTGCTGTAATCCCCCCCCGATGCTCAAATAAGATATAGCCAGGTCAGCAGAACTTTGGTCAGGAAGGTCTATTGATTCTAAAATTAATGCTGATGAAAGGGCTTGTCCATATAAAGCGGAGTATCCTCCTGCACTAAAAATAGTTCCTTTAAAAATGAATGGATTAAATCTTCCCCGCTGAGCAATGCCCGGTTCGCTGCTGAAATAAAAATTATTTACAAGTGTCCCATCAATGAAAGTTTTGCTTTCAGCGGCAGTACCACCTCTTACAAATAATCCCTCGGTCTCACCAACCTGTTGAGTGCCAGGCAAAGTTTTTATTGCAGCCGTAATATCTGCATTAGCACTTGCAGTAGTAACTATATCAATCGGGTTTAAAACTGTAGTCTTCTTTTGATCACTGGCTTCAAAGGCGCCTGCACTTATAACCACGGCTTTTAATTCTGTAACAA
>MWYX01000066.1 GCA_002050465.1 Chitinophagales bacterium 65-1 | reverse complement strand
ATCAAACACAGAAATAATATTAATCTGAAATGAATAACTAAAAATAGAAAACTAAATTTTAATTTGGCTGCTTATATGTTCAACTTCGTAATTTACGGCATACTCATATTCATTCTTGTAATGCTGGTATGGATGACATATCACTTCAGAACGCTTACAAATGATAGCAACGCTGCAGATTCAGGAACTGACGCTAATAAAAACAGGTTGCTGGGCTCTCACAACTTTATATACGCGGCTATTGTGTTGGTTATAATAACCATTTTAGTATTTACATACCTGGTTGTAAAAGGTACTCCAATGGAAGGCCATGTAATGGAATGGCTGAATATTGTAATAAGGGTAATGCATATAATTTTTGGAATTGCATGGATAGGGGCTTCTTTTTATTTTGTTTTTTTAGAAAATGCATTAAACAGATCCGAAAATGTTCGTGATGAACTTGCTGGTAATTTATGGGCAATACATGGGGGTGGATTTTATTATTTAGAAAAATATAAGACAGCCCCAAAGTCGATACCTAAGCATCTTCACTGGTTTAAGTATGAGGCATATTTTACATGGATATCCGGTTTCAGTCTTTTGTTTATTGTATATTATTTTAATGCAAAAGGCTTTTTAATTGATACCAATGTTTTTGATATGAGCCCGCTTGCAGCAATCACAACGGGCATCGGATCATTTGTTGTTGCCTGGCTTTTGTATGATATTCTTTGCAAAACCCCTCTTATTAAAAAAGGAATATGGTTTACAATTGTTGGAGTGATTGTTTTAACCGGATTTGCATGGTTTTATAGTTATGTATTTAGTGCACGGGCAGCCTATATTCACTTCGGTGCAATGCTCGGGTCAATAATGGTTGCCAATGTTTTTTTTGTAATTATCCCTTCTCAAAAAGCAATGGTTAAAGCAGCAAGAGAAGGCAAACCACTAAATCCGGAGCTTGGTAAAGATTCAGGCTTACGCTCTTTGCACAACAACTATTTAACGCTGCCTGTTATATTTACAATGGTAAGCAACCATTTTCCAAGCACATTCGGGCATCAATATCAATGGATAATTTTAGCAGCCATATCAATAGCCAGTGCAGGAATAAAACATTGGCTTAACCTGCGTGAACAAGGCAGATACAGTGTTTGGGTAATGCCTGTTTCAGTATTAATATTATTAGCTACAGCGTATGTTACTGCTCCATCCAAACCGGGTGAATGTAAAACCAGTATTAGTTTTACACAGGTAAATGCAATAGTGCAATCAAGATGTATAAGCTGTCACTCGTCAAAACCTACTGATGATGTAACTACCACTCCGCCCAATGGAGTAACTTATGATACACCGGAAAATATAGTTAAGCTGAAAGATAAAATAATGCAAAGGGTTGTATTAACCAAAACAATGCCGCAGAATAATAAAACCAATATGACATTGGAAGAACGGGAGCTCATCCGTTGCTGGATAGAGCAAGGTGGTTCATTAAAATAAATTTGGATTGGTATTTTAATCTATACAAAGGATGAATTGAAAGCCCTAACAAAAATGTAGAATAAAATAAAAATGGCCAGGTATTTTTTCCTGGCCATTATTTATAAAATTATCTAATTACCTTGAAATACCACCTCCTCCATCACTTACACGTTGGTTCTCTTCCTCCTGGCTTGTTTTGCGCTGACGTGCAGCTTTAACCTGATTATTTCCAAAACGATAACCAAGGTTTATTTTAAACAAACGGCTTTCCCAACCGCCGCCACCATCAAGTGTTTGTCCTGCAAATACACTTTTAGCCTTCCACTGCATAGTTTTAAAAATATCGCTAACAGCAATTTTTACAGTGCCCTGACCTTTTAATATTGTTTTCAATAACCCGGCATCCACTCCCCACATTGAAGAGGTTTTAAAGGTTCCCTGCCAAATGGAAGGTGAATTAAAAAACCCACTCAGTTCAGCTGTATAATCCTTGCCTAATTTAAATGTATGTTGCTGATAAATATTGAAGGCAAAAGCATCCAGGTCCACGGTTCGGCCTGCTCCAAAATCTGCTTTGTAATGAGAATAGCTGCTATTAAGATTTGAAAAAACACTATACCATTTTTTACTAAATGGGTAACTGATATTCAGGCTCACTACATCCTGCGTTGCCAGGTTCTTTTTTGTTAGAAAGCTTTTTGATCTTTCGGTGGTATCAACCAATTGTGTGAAGACATCATTAACATGACTGTAATTTAAAGTTGTATTTAAAGTGTATTTATACGTATGTGTAACAGCAAAGCTATTTGTGTACTGTGGCCGAAGGTCTATATTACCTTTTTGAAAACTGTAATCATCTAATTTAAATTCAAATGGATTAAGATCCTGGTAAGCAGGCCTGTCTATCCTGCGGCTATAACGTAATCCCCATTGGCTGGTGGGTTTTTTATTAAAAGTGATTGCGCCGCTTGGAAAGAAATCAGTATAATTTCGTTTAAAACCACTCTCATTTTCCATAAACTTTGAACCATTCCATTTAAACCCGTCTGATATACCTTCCAGGTTTGTATTTTCCATACGAACACCAAACTGTACCATTAAACCCTTAAAAGCTCTATTATAGTTAATATATAAGGCATTAATATTTTCTTTATAATTAAAAGTATTACTTCTTGTACTATCATAAAACCTGTTACCTGAAAAAATATCATACCGGTTAAAAACGTTAGATGTTTTTACAAATGCTGTCTTTCCCCCGATACCTAAACGGCCCTTTTCAAAATTCTGTTCGTAATCTGTTTTTAAGCTATAAATATCAATATCTGCAGGTGCAATGAAATTATAGACGCGGGTGCTATACAATACACCTGTTTTATCATAATAATTATTGGGCTGCATCTGGTTGCTTTTTATCCTGTAAAGTCCCCGGTCAGCATCAATATTCAGGTCTTTACCGCCGGCAACAGAATATTTATAATTTAAATTCAGGTTTCCACTCCTCCGTTCGCCAACTGTAGAATTATTAGCAGTAAGTATTTTAACAAGCTCTCCTGAAGGTAAATAAGATATATCCGTAGTGCTTTTATTACCAAATACATTTTCACCCATATTGCCATTTAACATTATACCAAGTGTACTTTTATTATTAATGAAGTAATCAAGCCCCACTTTAAAATTTTGATTATTCCCTTTTGGATTCATAATTGTTTTCTGATCAAATAAAGTGTCAAGCTGTGTACGCTTAAAGTTCATATAGTTTTCTCCCCTGTTATTATTATAATTAAAATTGCCAAAGGCATTTATTTTTTTATTCCGGTGATTTAGAGCAAACCCTGTATTATATTTTGGAAATTTCCCGATACTATAGCCTGCATTTACAGAGCCGTTAGTACCCAGTGATTTATTTTTTTTCAGCCTGATGTTTATAATACCTGCATTGCCTGCAGCTTCATATTTAGCAGAAGGATTGGTAATGATCTCAATGGCTTCAATGGAAGAAGACTGCATAGATTTTAAATAAGCTGCGAGATCAGCACCAGACAAGGGCGTTGGCCGGCCATCTATATAAACCTGCACACCGTTTTTACCACTAAGGCTAAGGTTGTCATCTTTATCAACCATTACACCCGGTGATTTTCGTAATAATTCCAAAGCGTCCTGACCTACGGCATTTACACTTCCTTCAATATTTAATATGGTTTTATCAGCCTTAACTTCAACCATAGGCTTTAAAGAAGTAACAGCAACATCTTTTAAAGTACCTGAGCTCTTCATCAATGAAATCTCCGGAACCGTTGTTATTCCTTCGCTACTTGCTTCAAACGACGGAGAATTTTTTACAGCATAACCAATATGGGATGTGTTTATAAAATAGCTGCCTGTAACAATATTTGCAAATGTATAATTCCCATTTGTGTTAGTTATTCCAAGCTTAACTACTGATGAATCTTTTAATTTCTTTAATGCCACAGTAGCTCCCTGCAGGTTTTTTCCCTGTTCATCTTTTACATTACCTGTAATTTGTTGTGCGTAAGAAACTGCGCCTGTTAATACACATAAAAGCAATAAAAGTAAATTTCTCATAATAAACATTTGGTACGGCAAATTTATTACTATAGGAAAATTTACATTCACATTAAAGTTAAACGGTAATATTTTTTTTATGAATGGTAAATGCAACCCTCATAAATGTTTGAAAATAAAAAAAGGTACAGTTTTCTGCACCTTATAATTTTAGAATAGTAGTATGGATTTATTGTGCGATTTCTGATCTTGAAAAAGATTTTTTAAATACATAATGATATACCTGAGAATTAGTGCCTACAAATACAGGAAAAGCATTAACAAGCTTCCAGCCGTCCTGTCCCATATAATTAAGGGCATCAATCGTTGTATTAAATTTTTTTAATCTGCCATCATCTTCCTTTAACCTGTTATCCTTCCAGATGCTTTTTTCTTCGCCGTAATCTATAGCGATTGTTACTTTATTGCTTAGTAACCTGGGGGTTGCAACTATTTCAGCATATTGTTCCACCTTAGCTGTATCAGTTTGAGCAAAGGATTGAAACGATGAAAATAAAATAATAGCAATAATGATTACGTTTTTCATGCTTTAAATTAGTTGATTAATAAAAATTTATAAAATATGAATGTAATGTACAAAATCGGGTATTAAAATTCGAATTGCCGGAAAGGAGGCTAAAATTTTTTCATTGGTCATGGATATCAATCTGCAAATTATAATTTTAAACTGCAAAAATTAAACAACAAGTTATGCACTACAGAAGATGACTACTTTTGTAGAAATGAAACTAAAGTATTCCACCGGTAAGCTACTTTCTAATTTAAAAATTGATGCTCTTAATGAAATGCAGGAGGCTGCTATAGACTCAATTGAAAAAAATGATAATGTAATTCTTCTATCAGGTACAGGTACAGGAAAAACCCTGGCTTTTTTAATACCGGTTTTACAAAAGCTGGATGCAGATAATAAAAAAACACAAGCAGTAATTATTGTTCCTTCAAGAGAACTGGCATTACAAATTGAGCAGGTTTTTAAATCATTGGGCACGGATCTGAAAATAACATGCTGTTATGGCGGGCATTTAAGAGAAACCGAAGAGAATAATTTAATTCAGCCACCGGCATTATTAGTTGGTACTCCGGGGCGCCTTGCTGATCATATCCGAAGAGGAAATATTACTATTGATACCATTGAAACGCTAATATTGGACGAGTTTGATAAATCCTTGGAATCAGGCTTCTGGGAAGAAATACAATTTATTGTTGAATCATTAAAATCAATAAGGAAAAGAATATTAACATCTGCTACGGAAGCAGTAGAGGTGCCGGATTTTATTGGATTAATATCTCCTGAAAGACTTAATTATTTATCGAATGAGGATAGATCGAACAAGCTTATCATTAAAACAATTTTATCTCAGGATAAAGATAAATCAGATACGCTTTTCAGGCTTATATGTTACATTGGAAATAAATCAGTGATTATTTTTTGCAATCATAGGGAATCTGTAGAACGTACCAGTAGTTTGCTTACTCAAAAAGGAATTATAAGTGAATCTTATCACGGTGCAATGGAGCAGCAGGAACGTGACAGTGCTTTATGTAAATTCAAAAACGGAACAGTAAATGTTTTGGTTACAACTGACCTGGCCTCCCGTGGACTTGACATACCGAATATTAAATACATCATTCATTATCATTTACCGCTAACTGAAGAAGCTTTTATACATCGAAACGGAAGAACAGCAAGGATGGATGCAGGAGGAACCTGCATTTTAATTTTATCTGCTGAAGAAAAATTACCGCCTTATATTAAAGAAGATGTAGAAGATATTGAACTTCCTGAAAATCTTTCATTGCCTGAAAAGCCAAAGTGGACAACGCTTTTTATTGCTGCAGGAAAAAAAGATAAAGTAAATAAATTTGATATAGTAGGATTTTTATCGAATAAAGGACAGTTAAAAAAAGATGATATAGGATTGATTGACGTGAAAGATTTTTTTAGTTTTGTTGCTATAAGAAAATTAAAGGTGGGTAACGTTATGCAACTTATAAAAAATGAAAAAATAAAAAACAAAAAAGTTAAGATCGATATTGCTAAATAATGCATTTTAAATATTTTATCTTATTATCTTTAAAATAAAAAACATGAAAAAATTATTTTTAGTTGCACTTCTTTTTTCAGCTATGGTGGTTTCTTCCTGCTCGTCTCATACGGAAATAAAAGAGGATAAAGTGCCCGGAGCGGTTATAACAGCTTTTAAAGAAAAATACCCCACAGCTGTTATTTCAAAATGGATAACAGAGAAAAAAGATGGGAAAACAATTTATGAAGCCGTGTTTAAGGAAAACGGTGAAGAAGTTGAAGCTGAATTTAATGCTGACGGTAGTTTTATAAAGGAGCACTAGTCTTTATTTTCTTCATTTCTTCTCTACAATATTCCCGTAGTGTTTGAAACAACGCTTCCATCGTATTGATGGTAGTATGTATGTTTACAGGATTAATGCGAAACCATGTTTTGCCTTTCAATATCGTAGTGGCAAACCAAAATTTGCCTTCTTTTTCAATTCTTGCAGCTACGTTAATATGAAGCCTGGTTACTTGTTCATTAGTTAACTGTTCTGCTTTGTAACGAATACAAATGGCTGACATTACCGGCTCAGTGGCGCTTTCAAAATCTTGGCTGTTTACGGCAAGGCTATGCAGATGCATTGCCTGTGCAACATTGTTATCAATCCACTTTCCTATTTTGTCTTTACCATAATGCTGAAAGCTCATCCATACTTTAAGACTGCGGAAACGCTTTGATTGCTCGAAGCCATTTACATAAAATTGATATCGTTCATTTTTCCGTTCACTCTCATCGGTAAGATATGCATGTTGAATACCGAAGGACCTTGTTAACTGATCATGATCTTTTACTAATATGGCACCGCAATCCAGCGGCGCATAAAACCACTTGTGCGGATCGATGGTAACGGAATCTGCCAGGGGTAGTCCCTTTAATAAATTTTTGTTTTTAGAAAGGAGCATGCCGCCACCGTATGCCGCATCAATATGAAACCAGCATTGCTCTCTGACTGCAAGTGTATGCAAGGGTTCTAGGTCATCAACAGCGCCAAGGTTTGTAGTTCCTGCCAAACCTATAATGCATAAAGGTTTTATTCCATCAGACTTATCTTTTTCAATTGCCGCTTCTAAAGCATCTACCTGAATTTTAAACTCCTCATCTGTAGGTATCGTTCTTAAAGAATTTCTGCCAAGCCCAATCGCATCAACTGATTTATCAATTGAAACATGCCGCTCTTCGGAAACATACACAGCCCAATTATCCTGCAGCCCTTCATGTTGTGCTTTATTGCCCGTTGTAAAATCTCTTGCTAATTTTAAACCAATAAAATTCGCCATCATACCCCCGCTTGTAAGGTTACCACCTGCTTTTTCATCATAACCGATAAGATCATTAAGCCAGCGTATAACACGAAGTTCCATGGCTGTTGCGGAGGGGCCAATAGAATATGCTCCCAGGTTTTGATTTAATGCAGCTGCCAACAAATCGGCTAAAATGCCAGCAGGATTGGGAGAAGGAGTTATAAGCCCCATATACCCCGGATGATTTACATGCGTGCAATAAGGCAATAATTTTTCCTGTAATATTTTTTGAATTGTTTCAAGAGATTTTGGATCGTTTGGAACAGCTTCATCAAAAAGATCATTTAAAAAAGAAGGTTCCACATCTTTAAACAAAGGTTTTTTTTCTGCTTGTTGCAAATAATCGGTAATGTAATCAATGAGGTTATGCCCGGCCTTGCGGAATTCTTCGTATTGCATAAAAATTTAATTTAAAACGCTGGCTACTTTAAATATTTATCAAACCAGTTAACAAACTGTTTTTCTTCAACATCCATATTCACCCATCCATGTCCGCCGCCTTTTTTAATTACAAATTCATTTTTCACATTGGCTTCCTTTAATTTTTTTATAAGCATTTCAGATTGTTGTAAAGGCACAGTTTTATCCGCATCTCCATGAATAATTAATACTGGAGGATCATTTGCAGATACAGCATATATAGGTGAAGTTTGTTTTACAATCTGTAATATTTTTGTGGTATCAGTAATAACTTTATAAGTTTTTGTTGTGTCATTCCATTCTTTAAAATCAAATGCTGATACAACACCAGCCAATGTTAACCCCGCTTTTGATAAATTTACATTTTGTTGTCCCCAGTTTAAAAAATCAGTTGGAGGATAAAAAACCGCTATAGCCTGTACCCGGCCTGAAACACGATCAACCGGATCCTTTGAAGTTGTATCAATTTTATCATCTGATAATCCGGCCATCAGCGATAAATGCCCGCCGGAAGAATTACCTGTTATACCAAGATTATTTCCATCAATGTGATAATTTTTTGAATTATACCGAATGAATTTTATCGCTCTTTTTATATCAGCAATTTCATCAGGGATTGTATATCTTGGCTGCGAGCCATGCATTACGGCAAATATTGTATACCCTTTCTGTAAATAAGGTTGTACTTTTTTTATAGTGGCCGGAATGCGATCATAAGTAGATTTCCAGTTTCCGCTCACTACATTTATTATCCCTTTCCCATTTCGGCTGTGTTTAGGAACAAGCATTACCATCGTTAATGCCATCCCATCTTTTCGGCCATAAATAATTTCATTAGCAGTAAAGTTCAGGGTATCCTGTGCAGAAAGGGATTGATTAAAACCATAGATCAATAAAATAAAACATGCAAGCAATTTCATACTAAACTTTTTATATGATACCATTTATTACATTCCGCTTCTTTGTCCGGCAGGTCTTGGTTTAGGCAATTCTTTCCTTGGAATTTTTTGATCTCTCATTGCAGCATTGTAAACAAAAGCCGCTACAATGGTTGCCATTTGCTTAAGATCATCTTCAATAAGGTGATCATAACTATCCATATTGCTGTGGTGTGTTCGTGTTCCATATTCAATTGGGTCCTGTATAAATTGAAAACCGGGTAATCCAACTGCATCAAAAGCAAGGTGATCTGTACCACCTGCATTGGCTATAGTTACTGTTTTTACACCAAGGTCATTAAATGGAGCAAGCCATTGAGTGAAAATATTTCTTGCAGCTTCGTTACCTTGTAAATATATTCCGCGGATCTTTCCTGTTCCGTTATCAATATTAAAATAAGAAGAAAATTTATCATGTGCAGGCAGCAATTTCATATCTGCAGGATCGGCAAATGTTTTCTTTACATAACCCCTTGAACCAAATATTCCCTGCTCTTCGCCACTCCAGAGTGCAATGCGGATAGTTCTTCTTGGCTGAATATTTAATGTTTTTAAAATTCTTACTGCTTCCATCATTACAGCACATCCCGATGCATTGTCAGTAGCCCCTGTGCTGCTGTGCCATGAATCCAAATGGCCACCGAGCATTACCACCTCATCTTTTAAATTTTTATCAGTACCTTTTATTTCGGCAATAACATTATAGCCTTTTGTATCAGTGGAATAAAATTTTGTTTTCACATCAATGTCCATTTTAACCGGAATATTATTTTTTAATAGCCGGATCATAGTCATATAATCCTCAATACCCACTGCTACATCTAAAAAATTGGGAGCATCAGTTATTTTATATGGGCCTGCCTGCTGAACAAAAATAGTTCCATCATGGTTTCTCGGGCTTGTGCTTAACATACCAATAGCCCCTTCGGTTACAGCAAGCGAACGTAAGGTGTTTGTCATACTTTGCATGGCACGGTTTTGAGCTATAAATTGGTCAAGAGTGCGTCGCTGGGCTGCTGTATCACCAATTTGTGGCTGCTGACTGTTTTGTGGTAGCGCCAATGCCATTGAATCTAATTGCATATCTGTATAGCGGGCTGCATCGGCCTTAAAACTTAAATTATATTTATCCGTTCCGTCAAAAATTAAAATTTTATTTTTAAGCTTTCCACGATAAATATCCAGTCCTGCCGTATCCCTGGCGGATATAAGAATTACATCTGCATTTTTTAAACCATTAGTACCGCCTGTCCATACTTTTGGATATGCCTGTAAAGATTTATACCATGGAGCCGTCATTGCTACATATGATTTTTCCAGTTCCCATCCCTTTCCGAAATCTCCCCATGGATCAAGCATTGCGTTGGTTAAACCCCATTGCGTTAATTGATTTTTAGCCCAGTTGGCAGCTTTCATAAAACCGGGAGAAGCGGTAAGACGTGGGCCGCTTACGTCTGTTAACTGAAAAGCTATATCCATTACTTTGGAATTTTGCAAACCCTCTTTTCGTATCTGCTGGATAATATTCTGATCGATGTTTTCTGTTTGTGCAATTACACAGGCAGGAGATGTAAACAGGAATAGAATTACAAGTGTTTTCATAAATTTCATATGGATAATTTTTGAAAAGTTAATCAAGTAATTTCTTTTTAGATAATTTTTTTGATAAATGGTTATGCCAATTATCGGTAATGCAATTATTGTAATTTTAATTTATAAAAGCCTTTTTTGAGAGTATCTGTAATAAAATCGTTGCATAGTAATTTCTTTCAGGAGCAGCATTATAATACCTGCCTCCAAAACCATTAACATCATTTCCTAAACTGTAGGTCTCGTTTAGCAGGTTTTCAGCACCGGCAAATATTTTAAACCTGAATTTATTCTTTACCCATTTTTCAAAACCAATTTTTGCACCCAATAAATGATATGCATTCGCATATTCTCTGTTAGCGTCATTCAATGCAATTTTATCGCTGTAATAATAGGTAAGAGCACCAAGGAATCCATTAGTCATTGAAACATCAAAACCTGAGGAAATAGTATGAGGTGCTACAGAAGGTAAAAAGTTACCTGAGAAATCATTCGCCAGTTGTTTAAATTCTTTATAATGAAAATCATGCCACGTATGGCTAAGCCAAACCATGCCGGATTTAAAATTTTTAGAAAATGATAAAGGATAATTAATATAAGTTTCTATACCAAGTTGCTTTGTACTTCCAGCATTAATATAAAAATCTCCACCCCCTGCATTTCGTCTTAATACAATTGTATTTTTTAGCGAGAAATAGAATGCATTAATATCTACATAAAGATTTTTAAAAAAATTCCCTTTCAATCCCACATCATAATTAGTTCCTTCTTCAGCATTTAATCCAAGATTGATTGCACCCCCTGTTGGCAATAATTCAGCAATGGTAGGAGGTGAAAAACCTTTTGCAATGCTTGTATAAATATTTATTGCATTGAATTTTCTCATCACCGTAAAACGAGGAGCAATTTGATTATTAAAGGTTCTGTTTTGCTTACCAGTTGTAGCGGGGGTAAATCTTAGAAACATTAATCGTAAGGTATTCCAGCTGGCACCACTTATTATTTTCCATTTTTTAAGATCAAGAGATGCCTGGGCAAATACTAATTGCTGCCGGTTATTTATTTCATCACTTGTTCGCAGTGAATCTGCATTGCCACCAGCATTTTTATGAATTGAATATGATGCAAATCCCTGCTGCAGTTCAGCGCCGGCATCCAGGTTAATCATTACATTATTATATAATACGTTGTATTTAAATACAGTTCTTCCGCCAACATGAGGTTCTGAATTTTTACCATAACTGCTAATAGCAGGATTGCGTAGTTCTGAGAACATCCCATACAATGTGGTTTTATTCTGGAGATTGGATGTTATGAGTTGTGTATAAGAAGCACCAGCCAAAAACATTTTTTGATGAATAGAAGCACGGGCTGCTTCTGCACCCCGGAAAAATACATTGCCGGGTCTTGATGCCTTTGGATTCAATTCATACTCGGTTTTTGTTAATGCGCCCGGTGTTTCATAAAAAAGATCTCCGTATAAAAAAGTAGTTTTTAAAGAATTATTTTCTGCTAACCGAAATATGCCATTCCAGCTAAAAACATCCCGCTTTAATTCACTGTGATTTCGGTAACCATCATTTTGCTGATGCTGCAAACCAATTTTACTAATTGATTTATCTGATGCCGTTGTTAGCGAGCCATATATATTTTGTTGATCATAACTGCCTGTGGTATATTCAGTAAAAATTCCTGTCCTTTCATTTTGGTTTAAGCTTTCTATTAGCATAACACCACCCGTGCCTGCCCCATATAAACTATTGTTAGCCCCTTTTATTATTTCAATCGAATTAAAATTATAATAACCCAGCTGATTAAAATAAGAATGTCCACCGGGATCAGTATAAGGAATATCATTGTAATAAATTTTTACATTTCTTACTCCAAAAGGTGAACGAAGCGAACTGCCCCTAATATTCATTCGATAACTTCCCGGTGAACGTTCTTCCATGCGTACACCTGGCATGGAATTAATTGCCGAAACAATTGATGTTGTGCTGAACCGTTCCAGTGTACTTTTTCCAATATAATTTATAGCTGCCGGAACATCCATCAATCGCCTGTTTTGTTCAAATGCCTTTACTATAACTGAGGGTAACGTTATTTCTTTTACAGAGTCTTCCTGCTGGCTATATCCAATTATTGTAACAAAAAATAATACAACGGATAAAATAATCTTTAAATAATTTCCAAAGTTGAATGTCATGATTATAAACTATTTATCACCTCAAAATATTAACCAAAACAATTTTACAGAACACCAATAGCCGTTTCCAGCCCTTTACTGAAGATGAAAGCTCCCAGCTTTTTAAAAAAATATACCTGGTAGAAGGCAGTATCAATACTACCTGGTTTATATCATGCTGAGATTTAATTTGTTGCCTGTTAAGCCATTTTTTAACTAAAGAATTCAATAGAGGATTAAGCAAAAAATACCAGGTTAATATAATTAATAAAGAACGTAATAGTATCTGTAAAGGAAGCTGCGGAGGAAGAAGCGGCTCACCAATATGCAAATAAGATTGAAGAAATAAAACGATCAGCGCTATCCAGATAAAAATAAATAAATATTTTATTTTCTTTCTTTTTTTAGTTTTGATAGGTTCTACCTCATTATACTGTTCAGGATTTGGTATTAAATATTCTGTATGTAAAATACTCCATGATTTGGATTGTTGTACTATTTTTCCGGCAAATAGCCCTACCATGAATCCAACAATCGCATGGAGTATTATATAAGCGCCAGCAATCACCAGGCTATAATTGGTTATTGAAGTTTCACCTGTAACTTTTCTTATAAATTCATTTAAAGCAATCCAAAAATCTTTTCCATATAAAATTGTAATCACAATAATTCGCTGGATAGAAGATTCTACCAATGCCAATACTGCGAGTAAAATACAGCATACCCTGAAAAACCTCAGGTTAAAAAAAAGAATTTGTCCCATTAATCCCTGAAAGAAAACAGCAATGTATGCAGTAGGCGGCGTATGCGGACTAAGCATCATTTTAAAGATCGCTACAATAATTGTTGCTTTTAAAATAGCGCCTTTTACCGGTACATAGTAGGCTATCAAACAAATGCAAATTACAGCCCCGCTGCTCACCACTATTCCCGTAAAAGGAATTTTAACTGCATGCATTATACCGCCGAGAACAGCTTCACACAATACCCATAAAGCAATAAGCCGGTAGTATATCTGCTTATCAAAAGGTATAGCTGCTTCGGTTTTCATTTAGTCAATTATAGTAACTTTAATACTCTAAGTAAAAAATATTTTGATACGTTTTATCCTTAATGATAAAGAAATTTCTACTCATTTGCCTGCAGGTGAATTGTTGCTTGATCTTATCCGATACCGCAAACATCTTATGGGTACAAAGATAGGTTGCAGGGAAGGAGATTGTGGTGCCTGCACAGTTTTAATCGGGGAAATTATTGATAATAGATTAAGATATCGGAGTGCTACGTCTTGTCTTACCGCTTTAGGGAATGTTTATGGCAAGCATATAGTTACAGTGGAAGGATTGAACTTAGAAGTATCAGGTAAAAAATTAAATCCTGTTCAACAGGCTATGTATTATGAAGGTGCCACACAATGTGGCTTTTGTACACCGGGATTTATAGTTTCCCTTGCGGGCTTTTGTTTAAGCGAAGATGAAAAGAGCTATGAAAATGCAATAGCTTCCATAGACGGGAATATTTGCAGGTGCACTGGTTATAAATCCATACAAAGAGCGGCAAAAAGTATTGCAGAGCTGATGCAGAAAAATAAAGGAGATATTATTGAATATGTTACTTCCAATTCAATTCTACCCAAATATTTTGCTGATATCAAGAATAGATTATTAGAATTGAATTTCAAGACTAATGGAATTGAAGCATCAACAAATTCCAAAAAATATTTAGGAGGCGGAACTGATCTGTACGTTCTACAGCATGAAAAAATGGTGCATGCAGATATTGATTTTCTATTCAATAAAAATAATCTGAACGGAATAACAAAAGAGGGGAATAAATGTATAATGGGAGCATCAGTAACTGTTACGGATCTGATGGAATCTAAAATTATAAGGGATGCATTTCCTGATTTTAGAAAAATAACCAAACTGGTTTCATCAACTCCCATCCGTAATATTGCTACTATCGCAGGCAACTTTGTAAACGCTTCTCCAATTGGGGATTTCACCATTCTGTTTTTGGCATTAGATGCACACATCATTTTGAGTGATGGGGTTACAAAAAGAGAACTTGCCTTAAAACATTTTTACAAAGGTTATAAGCAATTAGATAAAAGAGAGAATGAATTTATTGAACAGATATGGTTTGAACTTCCCGATAAAAAAGAGCTTTTCAATTTTGAAAAAGTAAGTAAGAGAACACATCTTGATATTGCAAGTGTAAATACTGCGATAAGTATAAAAACTGATGGAAAAATAATTGAGAGAGCAAGTATATCGGCAGGAGGGGTTGGCCCTGTTCCATTATTTCTTGCAAAAACTTCTTCATTTTTAGAAAATAAAAAAGTAAATGAAGACATTTTTAATGAAGCTATTGAAATTGCACAGTCAGAAATATCACCGATAAGTGATGCAAGAGGTTCCGAAGACTATAAAAGGTTATTATTAACCCAATTGATAAGTGCGCATTTCATTATACTATTTCCTAAATTGAAATTAGAAACCCTCTGTCTCCCTAAAGGGAGGGCTCAGAATTGATAATTATCACTAATTATGAATCATTCGGATAAATACATCGACCAACCAATTCCCCCTTTAGGAGGTAGGGGGTTTCAGAACATCGATTCCATAACACACCTTAAAGGAGAATCCATTTACCTCGATGATATTCCTTTGCAGCAGGGAACATTATTTGGCGCTGCATTTGGCTCACTCGTGGCACATGGAAAAATAATTAATCTTGATACTTCTCTAGCTGAAAAAATGCCGGGTGTTGTAAGAATATTTACTTATAAAGATATTCCCGGTGATAATCAGATTGGTGGTATTGTTCCAGATGAGCCATTGCTTGCAGAAGATGAAGTTCACTTTAATGGAATGCCTGTTGCTTTTGTGGTTGCAGAAACTAATGAGATTGCACAAGCTGCAGTAAAAAGTATTAAAATAGATATTGAACCATTGCTTGTAATTACTGATCCACGAGAAGCCAAAGAAAAAAAGGAACTCATTATCCCTCCCAGAACATTTTCTTTAGGAAATATTGATACCGCATGGAAAAATTGCACTCATATTTTTGAAGGAATTGCCGAAACAAATGGTCAGGAACATTTATATATTGAAACGCAGGGAGCTTATACAATTCCACAGGAAAATGATTGTATAAAAGTGTATTCATCTACTCAGGGACCCACTGCAGTACAAAGACATATGGCAGCAGTGCTAAAAATTCCCATGCACCGCCTTGAAGTTGATGTAACCCGCCTGGGTGGCGGATTTGGCGGCAAGGAAGATCAGGCAACAGTCTGGGCAATACTTTGTGCATTGGCAACGTATCATTTAAAAAAACCTGTAAAATATTGCTTGCACCGGATGGAAGATATGCGGATGACAGGAAAAAGAAATCCTTATTCCTCTGACTTTAAAATTGGCCTTGATAAAAATCTAAAGATAGTTGCATACGAAGCTATTTTTTACCAGAATGCAGGTGCTGCTGCTGATCTTTCTCCGGCTGTATTGGAAAGAACTTTATTCCATTGTACTAACTCATACTTTGTACCGAATGTAAAAGCCACTGCATATTGCTGCAGAACCAATCTTCCTCCTAACACAGCCTTCAGAGGTTTTGGCGGACCCCAGGGAATGTTTGTGATTGAATCAGCCATCGCTAAAGCTGCAGAAGAATTAGGGATAGATGCATCCGAAATTCAAAAGAAAAATTTATTGCATACAGGCGATGAATTTCCTTACGGACAAAAAGCAGAGAGCGAGGCGAAGAATTGCTGGGATGAAACCGAAAATATTTATGAAATAAAAAAATTAAGGAAGCAGGTAAAAAAATTCAATGATGAAAATCAATGGTATAAAAAAGGAATATCATTCATGCCTATTTGCTTTGGAATTTCTTTTACAAAAACTTTTATGAACCAGGCAAGAGCGCTGGTGCACATTTATACAGATGGAAGTGTTGGCATAAGCACAGGCGCAGTGGAGATGGGACAGGGAGTTAATACCAAAATGGCACAGGTTGCTGCTACCATGTTTTCATTACCCTTATCAAAAATTAAAATCCATACAACAAATACATTTCGCATTGCAAATACTTCTCCTTCTGCAGCAAGCGCAACAGCAGATCTTAATGGTAAGGCAGTTCAAATGGCATGTATTAATTTAATGGAACGATTAAAGCCTGTTGCAGAAAAGATTTTAAAACAACAATGTGATAACTTGCTGATTTCTGAAGGGCTGGTTCATATTGGTAATAAAAAAACTGACCTTACATGGGGGAATTTAATTGCTGCTGCATACATGAGCAGGATAAATTTATCTGAGCATGCACATTATGCGCCACCACAGGTTCATTTTGATCCCACAATAGAAAAAGGTCATCCGTTTGCCTATCATGTTTATGGGACAGCCATTACAGTTGTAACAGTTGATTGCCTGCGTGGCATTTATACTTTGGATGCGGTGAAAGTGGTACATGATTTCGGAACAACAATGAATCCTATTGTTGATCTTGGCCAAATTGAAGGTGGCATTGTGCAGGGAATGGGATGGATGACAATGGAAGAGATTATTTATGATAAAGAAGGTGTTTTGAAATCAAATGGATTATCAACTTATAAAGTCCCTGATATATATTCAGTGCCCGAAGAAATAAAAGTTCATTTCTTAAAAACTAAAAAAGATAACCTTGCCATCTTCCGCTCAAAGGCTGTAGGTGAGCCGCCTTTGATGTATGGTATAGGAGCCTTCTTTGCAATACGAAATGCAATAAAAGCCTTTAATGCTTTGGCAGATATTAAATTTTCGGCGCCTATCACTCCTGAAAAAGTTTTGATGAGCTTATATCCGAAAAAAACAAAATCACAAACAATTAAAGAGGCCTTCCATACCTTATGAAAAGGCAAATCTCTACCTGGAAATTCTTAAAGAAATGTTTTGAAGAAAATATTCCTGTAATGCTATTGTACGTTTTGGAAAGCCGGGGTAGCAGCCCGGGAAGACAGGGGTTTTTTATGGCAGTAAATGCTAATAAAGAAATGGAAGGATCAATTGGTGGCGGAATAATGGAACATAAGTTTGTTGAGATGGCAAAAGACAAGCTGCAGGCTGCAGGCCACAAGCCACAAGTAAGAAAACAAATTCATGATAAATCGGCAGGAAAAAATCAAAGCGGAATGATTTGTTCAGGAGAGCAAACAATTCTGTTGTACATCGTACAGGAAAACGATAGTCTATATATTGAAAAATTAATTTCTTCGCTAGAGCAAAACAAAAACGGAACATTGCATCTTTCTCCCGGAGGAATTGTATTTGATGACACTTTGCCTACAAAAGATTTTGAATTTAATATAAAGAGTGAAGAAGAGTGGAGTTATTCCGAAAAGACAGGATACAAAAATCATTTATACATTGTTGGCGGCGGGCATTGTGCCTTAGCCTTTTCGAAAATAATGAGCATGATGGATTTTTATATTCATTTGTTTGAAGACAGGAAACAACTGAATACGGTAGAAAAAAATAATTATGTTCATGAAAAAACAGTCATAAAAGATTATTCCGAATTATCTAATCTTATTCCTTCCGGAGAAAATAATTATGTAGTAGTAATGACCTTTGGCTATCGCACCGATGATATAGCTGTGAGAGCTTTAATAAATAAGAATATTAAATATTTTGGATTGTTGGGCAGCAAAAAGAAAATTGAAAAGATTTTTAATGATTATAAAAATGAAGGAATTGATGAAGAAGTTTTAAAAAAAATTCATTCCCCCATTGGTATTCAGATTAAAAGCCAAACGCCTGAAGAGATTGCGGTGAGTATTGCAGCTGAGATTATTAAGGTGAAGAACGAGTGATAATTATTTGATTAATATTCAATTTTGTCTTCTTTATTCTGCCATTCCTCAAAAACTTTCAATGCATCTTCTCTCAATAAATTGATGATGGGAATTTTTCTTTTATCGAGGTCGATACCAAGCTCTTCATATATCATTGAATCATCAAAGCCAATGCCGGCAGCATCTTCACGCTTATTGGCAAAATAAATAACTTTTGGGCGTGCCCAGTAAATGGCGCCGAGGCACATAGGGCATGGCTCGCAGGATGTATACACTTCACAACCTTCCAGCTGAAAGGTGCCGAGGTTTTTACAGGCATCACGAATGGCAACCACTTCGGCATGAGCAGTGGGATCGTTGGAGGAGGTAACCCTGTTGTTTCCCCTGCCGATGATTCTATCATCTTTCACGATCACACAACCAAACGGTCCGCCTTCATTATTGCGTACCCCGTTTTGCGAAAGAGTGATCGCTTCCATCATAAATTTTTCTTCCCGGGTCATAAATTAATTCTATAGAGCAATTAAGATAGAAGTACATCAGCTGACACTCCTAATTTTTTATGAAAAACTTTTGCTATTTCAAGCGTTAATGGCTTTTTGCCATTAAGTAAAGAAGATATATAGCCTTTACTGCCAATTAATCCAACCAAATCTTTATTTTTCTATCCTTTTTCCTCCATCTTGATTCTAATAGCCTCTATCGGATCAGGCACAGGGATAGAATAATGTGCATCCTCATATTGTTTTATTAAAAGCAATGCTATCTGCAGCTGCTCTCCTTCCGGCGAACCGGGCTTTACTTTTTTATCGAAAAGTTCATCCACCCAATTCAGGAAGCCCTCATATTCTTGTTTGGTTTTTATGGGTTTTAATTTCATTATTATTTCTTTTTATAGGCAATGGCGGATTATAC
>MWYX01000004.1 GCA_002050465.1 Chitinophagales bacterium 65-1 | reverse complement strand
AAAAAACTGTATTAACGGTAGTTAAGACTTTTGCACGGGAGAAAAAAGATTGGTGGGATTATTTATTGCAGAAAGGGTATGAGGGGGAATTGGTGAGGGAGGTGGTGAATGGGATTGGAGAACGTTAAAGCATTGCAGCAGGCAGGAAATTTGGAATATGTCTGCCGATTGCGTTATAGATAAAAGTTCATAGTATTGCCATTGCTAAGAGCAAACGTCAGCCCTGCTTTTTGCAATGCATTGTTCAAGGCTGTTTTCATGAAATAATTATGAAATTAACTTCTCCAAAAGGAAAATTAATCAACATAACCGAATTTAATATCAGGTCTGTTTATGCAGGCTTGTATGAGGGCAGCCCTGATGAGCGATTTAAAAAACAAACGATTGAATATGATATAAAATCGGCTTTAAAAGACGACCCCGAAGAAAAAGTAACAGTCATTGAACGTGAATGTGAACACTTGCCGAAGGCTTCATGCACAGTATTTTTTAATGACTTGGAAGATGGTGGATGTATCATTTTTTATTCAGAACTAAGGAGTAACCCAATTGATGAATTTCTGTCAATTCTCGATAATCAGAAATGGTCAAATATTACAAGACCGTGGACGATTTAGAATTCTCAAATAGCCGCTAACTCGCTGCTTTGCGAAACTTTATAATCCAATTGGGAAGATCAACAATATTATTACCAAGAAAATAAACCTGCTGATTTTTTTTCTTACAAAAAGGATTTGAGAATGAATTGGTGAGAGGAGGTCTGAACGAAAGCAGTTAATCACTTTCTATACTTAGTTGTTCGATTTTGCTTACAAGGGTTTCAACTTCTTTCATAAATTCAGCATATACAGGTTTTATTTCATTCAAGTTACTGTATTTATTCCCAAAACCTAAATGTGTTGGATGTGGGTTTAAACCTGGTATTAAACTAGCTGTTCTTCTTGTAAATTCTTCTGATATTTCATTACTAAAACCTAATCTGGAAAGTTGTTTTGAATTATATCCTATGTAAAACAACCCCTTTCTATCAGTAACAAAGAGGGTGACTTTAATTCCACTTCCTTTTGGGTCAGCATATTTAACAGCAAAGCTTCCCTGGTTCCAATCAATGTAATAACCTTTTTCTTTAGCCTCGTTCAATATAAGTCTTGCAAATACTACATTTTCAAGATCAACATTTTGTTTAAGCTGTTCAAAAAAATCATCCTCTGTTATAGTAGTTCTTGTATATTGTGTTTTAGGCCCTTCTTCTTCAAAGTCTGTTTCTATTGTTATATTGCTATTGGTAGAAGAGTTTTCGATTTTTATAACAGCACGAATTATTTCCCTTGTTCTGGTAATTAAATTAGGAATTATAATCAATCCTTCTGAATTCGGATTCTTAAAGACTTGAAGCTCTACTAATCCTAAAGTAAACTGTAATTGAGGTGAACTTGATAAGTAAGTGACCATATCTTCAACACTTTCTCTTATACCATCCCCAACGATTAAAAGTAAAAGTCGGCCTCGTTTTAAGTTTCGTTCACAATTATCTATGATAATTTGCTCTTGGTTCTCATCAATTGGATCAAAGTCATTTATTAATTCAATTATTCCTTTGGAATTATTATTTAATAGTTGGCCGGAAGCTTTTACCTCTTCATTCAATTTTGCAAAAGTCCATTTTGTTAATTCTTTTGCATAATCAATTATTTGTCCTACGACTTCTCTTTTTGCTTCAGGATTTCTCCAAAGCTTTGTTTCTACAAAGAGTTAAATAACCATTCAAAGAAATATACAAATTATCAAGGGGACCAACAGATGTTGAAATTTCTCTGCCTAATGGTATAAGTGGCGCAAAGCCACTCTCAATATCATCAATTGGTAAAACCTGAGGGTTGTTGTATATTAATTTTTGCAGCCAATTTTCCTGAAAAAGATTCTCATTAAGAGGAACTCTTTCAAGTTTCATAGAATTTGTCTCACTTATGAAAAAAGGAGAACCCTGCTGTCTATTTCCTTTCTGTATCATGATTTTGATAAATGTTTAATCAGCATTTCCATAAATATAATATCTTAATGCCTAATTCAGCAAGTTAATCAGCTAACAAAAACAAATGCACATATTGAAAATGCTTCTGCAAAGAGTAAGATTAACCGTTAAAACAATTAATTAAATTTGAATAAATAAATTATTATGAAACTTGAATTTAAAAATATTGTTTGGAAGGAGGGGGATGATTATGTTGCTCAATGTTTAAACATTGATGTTTCCTCTTTTGGCAAAAGCAAAGAAGAAGCATTAAAAAATTTAAATGAAGCCATTGAATTATATATGGAAGATGCTTCTATTGATGATCTGAATAATATTGAATCACCTGAAATTATTTACTCTCAGATAGAGCATGCCTAAATTATATGATGATACATACAATATCTTTTATCTAGGAATTAATCTTGTCTACAACGTCCTCTTCACTTCCACTTCTTCAAAGGCTTCTATCATATCTCCCGGCTTAATGTCGTTGTAATTTTTAATTATCATACCACACTCCATGTTGGTAGTAACTTCTTTAGCGTCGTCTTTAAATCTTTTAAGGCTTCCTAGTTCCCCGGTATGTATAATGATACCTTCCCTAACTAAGCGTATTCGGTTATTACGGGCAACTTTCCCGTCGAGCACCATACAACCGGCAACAGTAGCTTTATCAAATTTGTAAGATTCTTTTATTTCAGCAACACCCAATACCTTTTCCTGGATCTTGGGTTCCAGCATGCCTTCCATAGCACTTTTAACTTCGTCAATGGCATCGTAAATAATAGAATATGTTTTTATCTCCACCCCTTCATGTTCTGCAAGCTTGGATGCAGTTAATGCGGGACGAACATTAAAGCCTATAATAACGGCATCGGAAGCTGTGGCCAGCAATACGTCGCTTTCAGTTATCTGTCCAACCCCTTTATGAACTACACTTACTGCAATTTCTTCTGTACTTAATTTTTGTAATGAATCACTTAAGGCTTCCACAGAACCATCCACATCCGCACGGATAAGAAGGTTAAGCTGTTTGAAATTACCTAATGCAAGCCTGCGACCAATTTCGTCTAACGTAATATGCTTCTTTGCTCTTATTCCCTGCTCACGAAGAATTTGAGCTCTCCTGTTTGCAGTTTCTTTTGCCTCACTCTCATCTTCATACACTTTAAACGTTTCACCTGCCTGCGGAGCACCATTCAATCCTAATATTAAAACCGGAGTTGCCGGCGGCGCTTCCTCAGTTCTTTGATTACGTTCATTGAACATTGCTTTTACCCTGCCGTAATGTTGCCCGGATACCAGCAGATCCCCTTGTTTTAATGTTCCGTTTTGTACAAGAATTGTTGCGACATATCCACGGCCTTTATCAAGAGATGCTTCAATTACAGTTCCACTGGCACTCTTGGCTGGATTTGCTTTCAGATCCTGAATTTCTGCTTCCAGTAATATTTTGTCGAGTAATTCATCAACATTCAACCCGCTTTTTGCACTTATTTCCTGGCTCTGGTATTTGCCTCCCCAGCTTTCAACAAGGATATTCATTCCAGACAATTGTTCTTTTATTTTTTCAGGATTAGCGCCATCCCGGTCAATTTTATTTAATGCAAATATCATGGGAACATTTGCGGCCTGGGCATGAGAGATTGCCTCTTTTGTTTGAGGCATTACTGCATCATCTGCAGCAATAACTATCACTGCAATATCAGTAACTTTTGCACCACGGGCACGCATGGCAGTAAATGCTTCGTGACCCGGAGTATCTAAAAATGTGATCGCCCTACCATCTTTTAGCATTACTTCGTAGGCGCCTATATGCTGTGTAATACCTCCGGCTTCGCCTGCAATAACATTCGCATGCCGGATATAATCCAATAAAGAGGTTTTACCATGATCCACGTGACCCATGATGGTTACTATTGGGGGGCGGGGTACAAGTTCTTCTTCTGTATCTTCTTCATCCTCTTCATCCAATTCTGCTTCATCATCAATGCCAATAAATTCAACTTCATAACCAAATTCACCAGCAACCAGCTCAATTACATCTGCCTCCAATCGCTGGTTTATAGAAACCATAATTCCAAGGCTCATACATTTACTAATTACATCTGCAAAGCTTACATCCATCAGGTTTGCAAATTCACTTACGGAAATGAATTCAGTAAGCTGTAATTTATTATCAGCTGTAACTTCACCTCCCTGCAATTCTGCAGCCTCATCTCGTTTTGCTTTTCGGTATTTTGCTTTTAAACTTTTCCCCCTTCCTCCTGAACCTGCAAGCTTAGCCTGGGTTTCCCGAATCTTATCCTGTATTTCTTTTTGATCGATCTCTTTATCATCACGACGGGCAACGGCAGGTGCATTCCTGTTAAATCTGCCTCCTCCGCCTTGCGGACGGTTACCCTGGTAAGGGCTGGGAGGTCTTTGTCCCTGACCCTGGCCGGGAAAAGGACCACGTTGAAAATTAGATGGTGCATTTCCCACTTTTTTCTGGTCAACCGGAATGCGTTTGCGCTTGCGCTTTTCATCTATTGGTCTCATTTCTATTTCTACAGGCAATTCAATTTTGCCCATAATCCTTGGTCCCTCTAATTTATCAGCCTTTATATTTTCGATAAGCGGTGTTTCATCCTTTTCCTCTTTTTCTTCCTGGTCTTGTTGCAGGTTTATTTCTTCAGGTTCATCCTTTTCAGTTTTAGATTCTGCTTTTTTCTTTCCTGGCTTTTCAACAACCTCTTCCGGTTTCTGTTCTGCCTTTTCTTTGGTTGCTGCTTTTTTCTTTTTTGGCTTTGTTGACGAGTCAATTGTACTTAAGTCTATCTTATCTATAACCCTGGGTTGTTCAATTTCAGGGACGTCTATTTTTGTTATTTCGGGAGCAGGAGGTGGAGGTTCAGGTTGTGGTGTTTCTTTTTTACCTGCCTGTCCGGCAGGCAGGTCTTCTTTAATTTCTTCTGCAGGAGGGGGTGGAGTTTCTTTGATCTTAGCTGCTTCTTTTTTCTTTATGGAAAGATCTTCTTCATCTCTTTTTTTCTTCGATTCTGCAGTTGCATTTTTGGGAAGATCAATCTGCTCTGCTTTTTGTTTAGCTGCTTTATCCTGTTGGAATTCAGTTTGCAAAACACGGTACATATCTTCCGTAAGCTTTGTGCTTGGCTTAAGATCATCAGTATTAAAACTTTTAGACACAAGAAAGTCTATCAAGGTACCTGTACCTATGTTAAACTCCTTTGCCGCCGCCATTAACCGTGGTGTATTTGCTTCTGACATTCTTCTTCTTTAATCTACAATATTTTGATGTGTCAATTTATAGTCATTGGTCATTGGTCAATCAATAATGACTTCTTAACTATCCTTTTTAAATTCTTCATTCAACACTCTCTTTACTTCTGCGATGGTTTCTTTTTCAAGATCTGTTCTGCGCTCTAGTTCTTCATCCGTTAGATCAATTACGCTTCTTGCCGTATCGCAACCTACTCTTTTTAACTCATCAATAATCCATGTTTCAATTTCATCGCTGAATTCATCCAGATCAATATCAAATTCTTCCACTTCGCCTTCGTTATCACGGAAAACATCAATCTCCAATCCTGTTAATTCGCAGGCCAGTTTTATATTAACGCCGCGTCGGCCGATTGCCAATGAAACCTGGTCGGGCTTTAAATAAACATTTGCATGTTTGGTTTCATTATCAATTTCCATACTGGTAATTTTAGCGGGGGTTAATGACCGCTGAACCAGTAATTGTTGATTATTAGTCCAGTTTATAACATCAATATTTTCATTTTTTAATTCACGAACTATTCCGTGAATTCGGCTACCTTTCATTCCAACGCAGGCTCCTACCGGATCTATCCTGTCATCAAAACTTTCAACAGCGACCTTTGCTCTTTCTCCCGGATCCCTTACAATTTTACGAATCACTATCAACCCATCAAAAATTTCAGGCACTTCAATTTCAAGTAATTTGGCAAGAAACGAGGTGTCAGTTCTGGATACGATAATAACTGCCTGGCTGTTCTTTAATTCTACTTTTTTAACTACTGCACGAATACTTTCTCCTTTTTTAAAATAATCAGAAGGGATCTGTTCAGATTTAGGAAGTATCATTTCATTACCTTCTTCATCAAGCAATAAAATTTCTTTTTTCCAAACCTGGTAAACTTCGCCGCTTACTATATCACCCACCCGATCTTCGTACTTTTTAATTAAAATATTCTTTTTAAGGTCATTAATCCGGCTGGCCAATGTTTGTTTACCTGCTAAAATTGCACGCCGTCCAAATTCTTTCTGAATATCCACTTCTTCATACAATTCTTCGCCAACCTGGTAATCGGGCTCAATTTTAATTGCATCCTTATATTCAATTTCTGTAAGGGTATTATAAAGATCATCATCATCAACAATTGTTCTTCTTCTGAAAATTTCAAGATCACCTTTTTGATCATTTACAATAACATCGAAGTTCTCATCTGACCCATATTTTTTCCTGATTAATGTTTTAAAAACATCTTCCATCACTTTCATAAGTGTAGGCCTGTCAATGTTTTCAGCGTCTTTAAATTCCTGGAAGGAATCAATTAAATTAATACTTGCCATACCATATGGTGTTTAAAAAGTTACAAGCACTTTTGTATGCTTAACCTGATTAAATAAAATATTTGTTGTGTTAATAATAGCTTTTTTACCCAGCCCTGTTCTTTCTTCAATGATGATCTCATCATCATTGACATCAATTAATTTTCCTTCTTTGCGGGTGCCGTCATTCATATTTATCTCTACAGTTCTGCCAATATTTTTTTTGTATTGGCGGTGAAGTTTCAGCGGTTCTTCCACACCGGGTGAAGAAACTTCCAAAGAAAAATCTCCATCCGGAAATAAATCCGATTCCTCAATTTGTTTATACAAAGCCCGGTTAATCCTGATGCATTTTTCAATGGTAACTCCATTATCAGCATCTAAAAAAACCTTTATATTATTTCCCGGAATAACCTTAACCGCCACCAAAAAAACATCTTCACTGCCAATTAGCTGTTGATTTACAAAATCCCCAATGGCTTTTTGTTTAGTATCCGGATTCATTTAACCCTGTTTCTACGATTTTGAGAAAAGAAGAAGGGAACGAAGCCGTTCCCTTGCAATGATTCTTTAATCCGCCGCAAATATAATATAAATAGTATTTACCCTCCAAATTATTCTCTCACCCTAATCTAACCATAAGCGAAGGAATTTAGTTAAATTATTGATTTGAAATGTTAGAAATGATTTAAAGCAATATTTTTACATCATGAATATTTTACGTTTAGTGGGTGAGATATTACTTATCTATATTTTATATAAGTTGATTTTTGATTTTATAATTCCCATTTATCAAACTACAAGAAGGGTAAAAAAGCAATTTGGAGAAATGCAGAATAAAATGCAGGACCAAATGAATACGTTTAATCAACAACAAAATGCTGCTACAAAACCAAATGCACAAGAGCCTGCAAAAAAAGAGGATTATATTGATTATGAGGAAGTAAAATAATTATAGGTTTAAATTCTCTATCCCTACTCCGTCTTCTAATAGAATAGTTTGCAGCCCCAACGCTTTGGCGCCTTCTATATTCTTAATTAAATCATCAATTAATAAGGTTGCGGAAGCAGATAAATTATTTTCTTTTAAAACCATTTCATAAGCTTCTTTAGCCGGTTTTCGATAGCCGGTTTTATGAGAATAGTATGCCTTATCAAAATAATCATTTAACGATCCTTCTCCTATTTGTTCGTTATAAAGTTTAGTAAATGCCTGCAGGTGGATATTATTTGTATTGCTAAGTAAAAATAATTTGTATTTATGCCTGATAACTTTAAGTGTATTTAATGCCTCCTTTCTATAGCTTAATAATAATATATTTAATGCAGTTTTAATCTGATCATCAGTTAACTCTGTATTAGATAATTTTCTGAATGTAATATAAAAATCATCATCGGAGATTTTGCCTTGTTCTAAATGTTGAAAGAGGGGATTGGCATTTTTTAATGAATACATATCCGCAAAATCCTTTACACCAATATCATTAAAGGCTAAGCAGGTTTTATTAAAATCAATATTAAAAATAACACCTCCGAAATCAAAAATAATTGCCTTAATATTCTGCATGAAGAATTAAATAAATTTAATGAGCCGCAATTGAATTAGTCTCCTCTCTTTGGAAATACCATAGGCGATATTGGCTAAAAGTTTATTAAACGGCGCAAATAAAAATCCGGCTCCATAATCTGTATGCCAGGTATCCGAACTTTCTCCCGGTTGCCAAACCCTTCCCTGATCGTAAAAAACAGTAAGCCCTATAGTTCCATTCATGATATAACTTCTGAATGGTGTTATAAAACGTAGTTCATTACTATTGGTAAACGAGGTTTTACCAAAAAACCTTTCACGCTTATAACCACGCAAATCTTCAGCACCGCCAATATATGGTAAATGATAAAACAAGGGATTACCTGATACAGTGCCACCGGCTGCCCTGATAGCCAAAGAAAATTTTGGAATGAGCGGAATATAGGTTTGTAGTATACCTGCATATTTTTGAAATGCATTACCCTTGTTTGTAAGATTTTCATTATGTGAAGCTTCAGCTTTAAATGTAACACCGGCTGTAGGTACTATGGAATCATTAATGTGTACATAGCTATAGTTAAGCCGGGCACCTGCATAATCATTGTTATTGAAAATATCAGGCTGTGAGGGAGCAATATTTTTTGCAATAAATCTATCATCGTCATTAATAATTTTTACATTCTGAAAAAACCCGGATACAGCAAAAGTGTTTCTTCCAAATTTTTGTTGTAAACCGATACTGCCTGTAATTTCCTTGAATTGAGTTCTGTTGAATTTAACATCATTTGTGGTTAACAGGGTTTCATTACCAATGCCATAAAAATTCAGCCATTTTCTAAAATCATAATCGGCATTTAAAAGAAGGTCCCATTTACCAATTAATTCAGGAAATATTCCCAGGTAAAATACGCTGGCTGCTTTTTGTGATAAAGAATATTTTACCCCAAACGCCTGTTTATATGCGTACGGTAATTTCCGCCATTTATAATTAACCGTACTATATCCTAATCCTATAAAAAATGGGTCTTTATAGGTGTATCCTAACAGCGGCTTAATTCCTTTTTTATCCGGTATATAAGTATCATAAAAATGTGTATGATCTGTACTATCAGATAAATGCAGCCTTGTTCGTGAGCCTTTTACAAAAGTATTTTTATTATCATCATAAACATGCACTTTTATATTTGAATTATCAACGAGGGAATCTTTTTCATCGCCCCCAATTATTCTGAGTTTAATACCTGAATTTACCTTTCCATTTATCCTGTAAACATCATTCCCTGATAATCCATACAAGCGAATTTCCTCTGTTTCCTCTGTTTTAAAAACCCGGGAATAAAAAGGAGGATTTTTGGTTTCGCCTTCTTTATTTACCTTATAAAGATTAATAACAGTTTCGTTATCATTCAAGCGGTTAATTTCAAAAACCTCATTTTTTTTACTGCCTACAATCTCAACTTCTTTTGCCAGGAATTTAAAATACGTTGTGGCATACTCGTGTATATGATCCCTGCGTGATTTAAGTTTTGCACTAATTTCATTTCCTGAAATTGCAAAAATTTCTGAAGGCATTTGTTTTATAGATGTTTCTATAACCCCATCCGTTAGCGCCTGTTGCAGGCTTTTTGCCTGTGTTAGCCACTGCTCCAGCGTAAGATGATTGGTTAAAAGCCTGTCGAGAAACCTTTTTTCAGTAGCAGTTACATCTTTTATTGTATAATCAAAGGGTTGAATATATTTCATACCGCCTGCGGAAATAATTGATTTAAGCAATACACCTCCGGTGGTAGAAAATACCTGGTCACGATCAGTAGGGATAGGAACATAGATATTTTGCTCTCCACTATCTCTCTTACCCCATTTCCATTGATCCCAATGCCTGTCCCAGTCACCAATGATCATATCAAATAATCTTGCTTTAATAAACGCCTCCTGATCAACCTGGTGATCATTGTCTTCATATAATTTTTCCAGTAATTCTTCAGAGTTATCAAATTTTTTAAAATTTAAAAAATTATCTGCTTCACTCCAGTCGTCCTTAGGTTTTTGTTCAAAAAGATAAAGCTTATCTCCGTATAAGGTATTGAGTGTATCAAAAGCGGGTTGTTTAGGAACCCATACATATTGTGGATCAGAATGTGGAATTCCTGCAGCCTGCGCCATTACCGGTACGGCTAAAGCGCCATACGGATGGGACATAGAAATTGCATCATCGGCTATATCCTCAACAAAAGTGTTATAAAAAATTGGGGGTACCAGAATTTTAAGCGATTTATTTACTGAGCGTAATGCATATACTTTATCCTGTTTATTTCTTATTTCTAGTGATTTGGACTGATGCCCTCCTCCTATTTCAAATTTTACCATTCCGCCTCTTAATGTATCCAACATGGTAACAGGGAACGTTACAGGTGTTGTCCATTCTTTCCGGTAGTTTTTACCCCAAAGGGATTGATAAAAAGGGGACTTTTGGTATTCAGGCCCTGCGGCGATGGTTTTATACCTGGTGCTATCTGAATTAATTTGAGCGGTTGTTGTAAAACAAATAAAAAATAAAAAAAGAAAGGGAAAAAATTTATGATGAAATTTCATAAGTGAATATTTAAAATTGATAATAGCTACTGATAAAAATAAACAAAGACAAGTTACTAATGAAAAAATTTAAGGAACATTATACTTCACACGCTTTATTTAAATCAATTAGAAGCTGCATTAATTTATTATTCCTTTCAATCCATTTGCTTACTTTCAGGAAATACTGATACTAACTTATGCCCTTAAGCTGGAATGAAATTAAAAGTCGTGCTGTTGCCTTCACAAATGAATGGAAAGATGATGTAAGTGAAGATGCAGAAGCCAAATCTTTTTGGGATGATTTCTTTAATGTTTTTGGCATTTCACGCCGGAGGGTAGCCACCTTTGAGCAACAGGTAAGCCTTTCTTCCCCTTCTCCTTCGGAGAAGGGCGGGATGAGGTCAGGCTTTATTGATTTGCTTTGGAAAGGAACTATATTAATTGAACACAAAAGCAGGGGCAAAGATTTAGCAAAGGCATATCAACAGGCTAAAGACTATTTTCCCGGGCTTACAGAAAAAGAACTTCCCCGTTATATTTTAGTTAGCGATTTTGAAAGATTTAATCTTTATGACCTTGAACAAAACACGGCTCATGAATTTAGGCTTTCGGATTTTGTAAATCATGTTCATCTCTTTGGCTTTATTGCCGGCTATCAAAAAAGAACTTATAAAGAGCAGGATCCTGTGAACTTAGAAGCTGCAGCATTGATGGGAAAGCTGCACGATAAACTGGAAGCCATAGGATATACAGGACATGCTTTAGAACTTTATCTTGTGAGATTGCTCTTTTGTTTATTTGCTGATGATACCAATATTTTTGAAAAAGGAATTTTATACGATTATATAGACTTGCGAACTGATGAAGATGGCAGCGACCTTGCCAATCACATTGCACAGCTGTTTGAAATATTAAATACACCGAAAGACAAACGCTTAAAAAACCTTGACGAGAACCTTGCAGCCTTTCCTTATGTGAATGGAAAATTGTTTGAAGAACATTTGCCAACGGCAAGTTTTGATAGTGAGATGCGAAAGATTCTGTTAGAATGTTGTTTGCTTGATTGGGGCAAAATATCTCCGGCAATTTTTGGCTCTCTTTTTCAAAGTGTAATGAACCCTAAAGAAAGAAGAAATCTTGGGGCACATTATACCAGTGAAAAGAATATTTTAAAAGTTATTAAGCCTTTATTTCTTGATGAACTTTGGAAGGAATTTGAAAAGAATAAAGCAGATAAAAATGCCCTTAAAAAACTTCATGAAAGAATTGGTAAACTTCGTTTTTTAGACCCCGCCTGTGGTTGTGGCAACTTTTTAATAATTGCATATCGGGAGTTGAGATTGCTTGAAATGGAGATTGTAAAAATCTTGCTAAACAACCAAACGGTTACTGATATAGGACATTATTTTTTATTAGACGTGGATAGGTTTTATGGAATAGAATATGAAGAATTTCCGGCGCAAATTGCACAGGTGGCAATGTGGTTGATAGACCATCAAATGAATATTAAAGCAAGTGAAACATTTGGTGAATATTATGTGCGTTTGCCGTTGCGTAAAAGTGCAGTTATTAAACGTGGCAATGCTTTACAAACTGATTGGCAAAGCTTAATTGAACCTTTACCCTGGGGAAAAGAAGAACCAAAATTTAATTACATTTTTGGTAATCCTCCTTTTGTTGGAAAGAGTTTACAAAATGAACAACAAAAGAAAGATATGGATTTGATTTTTACTGGCGTGAATGCTGCAGGTGTTTTAGATTATGTTACTGCTTGGTACATTAAGGCTGCGCAATATATGCAGCAGCACAATGCTGTCACCCTGAGCTTGTCGAAGGGTAGTTCAGGCAGTAGTACAAATGCTCAGCAGGGCTTCGACAGGCTCAGCCTGACAATCTGTGCTTTTGTTAGCACTAATTCAATATCGCAGGGCGAACAGGTTGGTATTTTATGGAATGAATTATTTAATAAGTATAAAATAAAAATTCATTTTGCTCACAGAACTTTTAAATGGGGCAACGAATCAAGAAACAATGCAGCAGTTCATGTTGTAATTATTGGTTTTTCAAATTTTGATGTAAATGAAAAAAGAATTTTTGAGTATGAAAATATTAAAGGAGAACCTCTTGAAATAAAAGTGAGAAATGTAAACCCATATTTAGTTGAAGGGAAAGATTTTGTTGTTAAATCAAGAAAACGACCGCTTTGCAAAGTTCAAGAGATGATGAATGGAAGCATGGCTAATGATGATGGCAACTTGATTCTTTCAACAGAAGAAAAGGATGAGCTCCTTAATAAAAATCCAGAATCAAAAAAATTTATTAGAAAATTTGTGGGTGCATTTGAGTATATAAATAATAAAGATAGATGGTGTTTATGGTTTAAAGATATTGATCCGAAACAACTTCGACAATTCCCAAAAATTATAGAAAGAATTGAGAAAGTAAAAACTTTTAGAAGTAAAAGCACAAGAGATACGACAAGGAAACTTGCAGATTTCCCATTTTTATTTGGAGAAATTAGACAACCAAATTCTGATTATTTAATTGCTCCTGTAGTTTCATCTGAAAGAAGAAAATATATACCAATAGCTGTTTTTAATAAAGAAGTAATTGCTTCTAATCTTGTAAATATTATTCCAATTTCAACTGGATACACTTTTGGAATTTTAATTTCCGAAATGATGATGACATGGATAAGGACAATAGGTGGAAGATTAAAAAGTGACTGGAGGTTTACAAAAGATAATGTCTACAATAATTTTCCATGGGCTGAAAATCCTTCCGAAAAACAAATTAAAGGTGTTGAAGAAGCAGCACAAAAAGTTTTAGATATAAGAACTAAATTTCCCGAAAGCAGCTTAGCAGATTTATATGATCCCAACACAATGCCACCGGACTTGGTAAAAGCTCATCAGGCTCTTGATAAAGCCGTTGACCTTTGTTATCGCCCTCAACCTTTTATAAACGAAACAAAGCGGATTGAATTTTTATTTGAGTTGTACGATAAGTATACGGGTGGAATGTTTGTGAAGGAGGGGAAGAAAAGATAAGTAATTCCACATCTTATCTGCTGATAAATTGGAAAAAAAAGCTTTTATACCAATATTCGGCAAAAGACAATGTACCCTACAGAATTGCAACAAATTATTAGATTTAATATTAGTCAGCTTTCAGCCACAAACGGTCAAGCTGAATTTGAAAAAATCTGTTTATTTTTCTCAAGGTCACGAATTAATAAAAATATATTGCCAGCTCCGGCATACAGGGTCGTTTTTAATATGTACGTCATAGATGGATTTACTCATTAGGAAATTTCCTGCAGATTAAATATAGCGATTGGCACATCTAAGTCTAATTTATCAAAGGCAAATAATTTATTAAGAAAAATCCTTAATAAAAATTATGAAAAAAATAATGGGAATACAATGCAATCAATTCATTTTTAACATCCCGTTTTCTATCATTCACTAAGCGTAAATAAAAAATAAATTCACTAACTAATACCTGCTTTAATTTCCTGTAGGTATTTGCTCTTGTTAATTGGCTACATTACGGCTTTATTATAATTATCGGCAGTATCAATATCTTTTAAAATATTTGATGCTTTCATTTCCAGTTTATATACATTTTGTTGGTTTCCGGCGATTATACCTTTACAGCCTTCCATGTTTGTGTGTTTAAATATTTCGCTTTTATAGAAAGATGAAAAAACTACCGGGTTCCCCTTTTTATTTTTATATGTTGGAATGCAAATACAGGCATCATTTAAATGCCTTAGCTTTTCAAAAAAAGTTCTTATTTGTAAATATTCCTCATTGGTAATAAATGGCATGTCGCCTAAACAAATCATATAACTGTTACCTTTAACACCTAAAACACCTTTTTTAATTGAAGAGGTCATCCCTTTTTTAAAATCTTCATTATAAATAACCTTAACATCTAAATGTTTCAATAAATTTTTTACCTGTTCAGCATCGTTGCCGGTTACCACAATTATTTCTTCTATACCTGCATTAATAAGATGCTCAACAACAGTAACAATAACTGTTTTGCCTTTAAAAGGAAGCAATAGCTTGTTTACACCTCCCATTCTTGTTGATAATCCGGCTGCTAAAACTATAGCGCTCATCATAAATAATTAATCTTTTTCCTGTTGGTGCAATCAATTTCTAATTATTGTAGATCGTGCCCTTTCTGAACTTTAAAGACATCCCTTGTCTTTTTGCAAAATGAGCACGAATTTCTGCTGCGATTGAAAGGGCGATCTCTTCAGAATTTGAGGCACCGATATCTAAGCCGCAAGGCGCATAAATTCTTTCCATAGAATACTCCGAAAGCTGGATATTTTCTTTTAACAGTTCACTAAACATTTTCTCACTTCTTTTACGGGGGCCAAGTAATCCAATATAAGATGCTTTGGTTTGTAAAATCTTCTTTAAATTATTCAGATCAGTTTTGTAATCATGAGCCATTAATACTACGGCGCTATAATTATCAATTACAGGTTCCTGATTACTTTTATTATCAATGATATTTGTTGCCGTTTCTAATAATACTTTGTTTGCCCTGGCAATATTCATCACTACTGTTACATTCCACCCGAGTTCCCTGCCTATAGATGCAGCGGGAAGAATATCATAATTGCTGCCATAGATAATGAGGTTTAGGGAAGGAATAATCACTTCAATAAAAATTCTTATTGTCCCTATGGCAGTATCGTAATTAATTGTTTCCGAATTTTTATTTGCAAGAGCTTGTTTAATATCTTTTAAAACTAACACCCCGATATCTTTGATTGGAAATAATGAAAGAAACTGTTCTTCCGTTTCAAATAAAATTGTCTGACCAAAAATATCCAATGTTTCCCGGCAGCCAATTATGGTAACAAGCACCGCTGGCTCTCTTACTTCAGAAATTACAGATAATAAATGAACAGGATCTTTATAATTATTATTAAGTGGTGTTATCAATACGTCTATTATTCCATTACAACCTAATCCCACGCCCATTTCATGTTCATCATCTTGCGAAGTGTCATAAGTTACAATGGAGGGCTTGTTTTTAAATATTGCTTTTTGTGCTCTCCTTAATGCATCTCCTTCCAAACATCCGCCACTTATCCCTCCAAAATAAATACCATTATCCAGTACCAACATGCGGGCACCTGTTCTGCGGTACGAGGAGCCTTGTATACTTACAACCGTTACCAATGCTGCTTTCGTGGATGCAAAATCAATTTTGCTATATGCATTTATTATAGACTTTATTTCTTTCATAATACAAAATAAAAAATACTATTATCTCTCTAAATTAATTAAATAATTTAAGTGCCTTACGGTAAAACACTGAACTTTGCCCATATCAATTATTAAACATCTTACCCTTGTTAAAAGATAATCACGGCAGAACAGTTAATTATTTAAGGCTGGCAGTAACAGACAGGTGTAATCTTCGTTGCTTTTATTGTATGCCTGAACAGGGATTGAACTGGCTTGACAGGAAGGAACTGATGACTTACCCGGAGATGTTGCATATTTGTTCTCTGCTTGTAAATATGGGCATTAATAAAATAAGAATTACAGGTGGAGAGCCCTTTGTAAGAAAAGATATCCTGCAGTTTTTAACAGCCTTAACAAAGCTAAAAGGCTTACAGCAGATTGCTATTACAACAAATGGTGTGTTAACTGCGCCATATATTCCGGAATTAAAAAAGATAGGCATCAAATCTGTAAACCTTAGTCTTGATACTTTAGACCGCAATCGTTTTTTTTCAATTACCAGGCGTGATGAATTACCGGATGTATTAAAAACTTTAGACGCTTTATTATACTATAATATTGAGACTAAACTAAACGCAGTGGTAATGGATGGAAAAAATACAGAAGATATTATTCCTTTGGTTGAACTCACAAAAAGTTTACCCTTAAGTGTTCGGTTTATTGAAGAGATGCCATTTAATGGTGAGGCAGATCATAACCCGGGTTTGCAATGGAATCATCTGCGCATACTCAACAGAATAAAAGAACAATATCCGGATATTCATAACATTGCAGATCCGCCTTTTTCTACTTCAAACAATTATCATATACCGGGGCATAAAGGAAGCATAGGAATTATTGCTGCATACACACGCTCTTTTTGCGGTACTTGTAACCGCATCAGGATTACGCCAGCAGGAGAATTAAAAACGTGTTTGTATGATGATGGTGTAATGAATATTAAAGATTTAGTAAGAAAAGGTTTAGATGATAATGAATTGAAAACAGTTTTATTAAAAGCACTGGATAACCGGGCTAAAGATGGCCGGGAAGCTGAACAATTAAGGAAAGAAAAAAATCCGGTGCATGAATCAATGGCTACAATAGGTGGGTAGCCTAAATTAAAACTACTAAATGATACTTGTTGAAGAAGCAGAAAAAATAATACTATCACAGGTAAGAGATTTTGGCACTGAAAGCATTCCATTTGAAACTTCCCTGGGAAGGGTATTAGCTGAAAATCTTACTGCTGACAGAGACTTACCTCCATTTAACAGGGCAACATTAGATGGTATAGCACTTAATTATGCTTCATTTGAAAAAGGCATTTATTCATTTCATATAAAGGCAACGCAGGCTGCAGGAGATATCCCTGTTGATATAAATGCTCCTGATGAATGTATTGAAATAATGACCGGTGCTGCATTACCGGATACAACTGATACGGTAATTGGATATGAAGACCTCCATATACAAAATGGAATTGCAAAAATATTATCATACATACATCAGGGGCAGGGCATACACACAAAAGGAAAAGACAAAACGAAAAATGAAATTGTTGCAACTGCCAGCCAGGTTATTACACCTGCATTAATAAACATGGCAGCATCCACCGGTAAAATAAACCTGCTTGTAAAAAAATTGCCAAAGGTTGCGGTTATTTCTTCGGGAGATGAATTGGTGGAAGTTAATGAAATACCCTCTCCATACCAGATCAGGCGTTCCAACGGTTACATGGTTAAGGCGGCCTTGGAGCAATATAATTTACGGGCTGACATTTTGCATATACCCGATAATCCGGAGATAATAAAACAAAAAATTAAAAATTGCTTACAAGCTTATGATGTTATTATTTTAAGCGGTGGTATTTCAATGGGCAAATTTGATTATATACCTCAGGCATTACATGAATTATCTGTAGAGAAACTTTTTCATAAAGTACAACAACGGCCCGGCAAGCCATTTTGGTTCGGCGTTCATCCGGATGGCGTGTTGGTATTTGCATTGCCGGGTAACCCTGTTTCTACTTTTATGTGTTTATACCGGTTTGTTTTACACTGGCTAAGAGCTTGCATAGGTTTGCCTTTACAAAATATTTATGCAATTTTAAATGAAAATGTTTCTTTTACGCTTCCATTACAATATTTTTTGCAGGTAAAATTGAAGGTGAACGGGAATGGGAATATAATAGCATATCCTCTTGCAGGAAACAGTTCCGGTGACTTTTCAAATTTACTGGATAGCGATGCTTTTATGGAACTTCCTCTGGAACAAAATAACTTTACAAAAGGAGGAGTGTTCAGGATATGGCCGTTCAAAGAGATATTTTATTTATAACAATGGTTTTCAAAATAACCAATCAATACAATATGGTATGAGTAAGTTCTCCCATTTAAATGAGCAAGGGTTAGCAACAATGGTGGATATAAGTGAGAAGAAGGTTTCGCAACGCAAAGCCACGGCAAGAAGTATAGTTGTATTACCCGATGAAGTAGCCGGTAAATTAATTGATGGGGATATTCAAACAAAGAAAGGCTCTGTATTTCAAATGGCAATAATTGCAGGTATAATGGCTGCAAAAAAAACAGGCGAGTTAATTCCTTTATGTCATCCGCTGGCATTGGATAATTGTAAGATCGACATTCATATTAACAAGCATGAGCTTGTGATTGACTGCACAGCAGCCATCACGTCGAAAACCGGTGTGGAAATGGAAGCTTTGGTGGGGGCATCGATAGCGGCATTAACTGTATATGATATGTGTAAAGCATTAAGCCAGGATATTGTAATTAAAGAAATAAAACTAATTGAAAAAACCGGAGGCAAAAATGATTATAAAAGAACATAAAAAACACAGTGATATTACAACTCCTTCGTATGGAAATTATTGCCGTAATGAGTGGTCAATAGTTGGTACGCATTGCAGTACTATCAAGCATTTGGCTGATTCTGTTATTAAGGCTTTGTCGCCTGAATATAAATGTGCTTTTGCAGATGCAAAGCATCCGGATGAAAATGAAGAGGTTAAACTTCCGGTACATATTGAAAATGGTGCTGTTATAGAATATACCAATCATCTTAATTATAATCAATTCAATTATACAAAAGCATTCAATCAATTTACATTCAGGCAGGTATTTAATGATGCTGATTTGATTTTAGTTAATGGAAATCATTTTGAGGCAAGGTCACAGGTGGTAGTGATTGATGAAAGTAAAAAAAAATCGCTTAAAAAAAGATTATCTCAGTTAACCAATGTTGAATTGATCTTACTGGCAGACGGCGAACAGGAAATATTTGATTTTATAAAAGCGTTGCCATTATGGAAACAAATACCGGTTTATAATTTGAACGAAACAGGCAAAATGATTGACTTTTTTAAAAGGAAAATTCAACAGGCAAAGCCATTGTTAAATGGATTGGTATTGGCTGGAGGTAAAAGTATAAGGATGGGTTATGATAAAGGACTTATTGCATGGCATGAAAAAGAACAACAATATTTTTTAGTTGATTTATTAAAAAGCTTATGCAATGAAGTTTACATTTCATGTCGCTCTGATCAGCAAAAAATGATAGACAGCAAATATCAAACAGTTACCGATACTTTTACAGGCTTAGGCCCTTATGGAGCAATACTTTCAGCTTTTCGGGAAAAGCCTGATGTTGCCTGGATGGTTGTTGCCTGCGATCTTCCTTTACTGGATATTAATACATTACAGTATTTAAAAGATAACAGAAACACCTCTTCCACAGCAACTGCATTTGAAAACCCTTATAATAATTTGCCCGAACCCCTGATCACTATCTGGGAACCGAAAAGTTATCCTGTTTTGCTTTCGTTTTTATCACAGGGATATACCTGTCCGGCGAAAGTTTTGCGAAATAGTGAAATAACGATTTTAAAAATTAAAAAACCGGAAGCGTTGACTAATATAAATACACAGGAGGACCTTGAAAATGTGCAGCAGTTATTACAAAAAAAGAATTCAATTCATCATGCCACCTGAATTATTACGATACAGTTGCCAGTTAGCCTTACCGGGATTCAATGAAGACACACAGCAGCAATTACAACATGCAAAAGTATTAATAGTTGGGGCAGGTGGTCTGGGTTGTCCTGCAGCTCAATATTTAACAGCGGCAGGTATAGGAATTATCGGCATTGCAGACTTTGATACAATTTCAACAAGTAATCTGCATCGCCAGATATTATATACACCTGAAGAAGTTGGATTAAAGAAAGCTACTATTGCCTGCAAAAAATTACAACTCCAAAATCCCGGTATCTCTCTTATTCCTCATGATATAAAGATCACCTCACAAAATGTAATTGAAATTATTATGCATTACGATATTGTGCTCGACTGCACTGATAATTTTGATACAAAATATTTATTGAATGATGCCTGTGTATTAACGGGGAAGCCATTGGTGTATGGAGCCATATATCAATACGAAGGACAAGTAGCTGTGTGGAATATATTGAACACTGATGGGACAAGAACAGTCAACTACAGGGATCTTTTTCCGACAGTAAATGCCACACAAATTCCTGATTGTGCTGATGGCGGAGTTATGCCAACAGTTGCAGGAATTATTGGTTGCATACAGGCCAATGAAATAATAAAATATTTTACAAAAACAGGTGATTTACTTGCTGGAAAGATATTGATGTTAGATGTACAAACAATGCAAAGCAACATCATTAAATTAGAAAATGTTACCAGAACGAATATTATATCCTTAGGTGAAACGCTTAATATAC
>MWYX01000018.1 GCA_002050465.1 Chitinophagales bacterium 65-1 | reverse complement strand
GACCTGGCAGGCCGTGTGTATTCAACGCCTCCTGCAACTGCAAAGGATACTTTATTTTATCCTTTATATGATTCAATAAAAGCGGTGGCGCAGCAATTTCCTAATCTTAACCGGTTTGTTTTAAAAGGTTCTGCTAAAACATCTTCTTCATCTGATATAAATATCGGGTATAATATCCCCCAGGGTTCTGTTACCGTTACAGCAGGCGGTCAGCTATTAAGAGAAAATATTGACTATACAATCAATTATGATCTTGGTACAATAAAAATAATTAACCAGGCAATTACCAATGCCGGCTTACCCGTTCAGGTAAATTATGAGAACAATGCAAGTTTTGGTTTGCAGCAAAAAAATTACATGGCATTGCGCCTCGATTATCTTGCAAAAAATACTGCCCGGACTCAATTGAGTTATGGAGCATCAATGGTAAGGCTTGGTGAAAGGCCTTATTTTAGTAAAGTTGATTTTGGTGAAGACCCTATCCGTAATACCATGTATGGTGTTGATATGAATTTCCGCCAGGATGTACCGCGACTTACCAAATTTTTAAATAAGATCCCTTTTTACAAATCCACTGCTCCATCAACAATCAATGCATATGTTGAAGCTGCCTATTTACAACCAGGGCATGCACCACAAATTGGTAAAGGTAATGCTGGCACTATTTATATAGATAATTTTGAAGGAAGTAAAAGTGATATTGATCTTCGGTTTCCACCAATCAGTTGGGCGCTGGCATCAACTCCATTAGGAGCTACTGATAGAAATGGAAATATTCTTTTTCCTGAAGCCTCATTAAATAATAACCTTGAATATGGCAGAAACAGGGCACGTATTGCATGGTACCAAATTGAACCTACTTTACAGGATGTCCGGAGTTTGTCAAATCCATTAAAAGGAAACCGGGCAGAACTTTCTGATCCAAGGGTACGCTCTGTTTCCCAATCAGAAATTTTTCCTCAGCGTACCACCAGCTTCGGACAAAATCAACTGATAACCTTTGATCTTGCCTATTATCCAACAGACCGTGGTCCTTATAATTATGATGCATTAACCGGAAGGGTAAATGCTGCCGGCAAATTACTTAATCCCAAAAGCCGCTGGGGTGGCTTAATGCGCAATATTGATCAGACAGACTTTGAAACTTCCAACATTGAATTTATAGAATGTTGGGTGCAAGATCCTTTTATATTAAATCCTGCAAGCACCGGTGGTAAATTTTATCTTAATCTTGGAAATGTATCAGAAGATGTTTTAAAGGACAGTCGCCGTTTTTATGAAAATGGATTGCCAACTCCAAAAGCACTGTCACAGGTAGATACTTCGGTTTGGGGAAAAGTTCCACGCAATCCCATACAAGTTACCAATGCATTTAGTAACGATCCAAACGACAGGCAATTCCAGGATGTGGGATTTGATGGATTAAATGATAGCGGAGAAATACTAAAAAGAAGAATTGATTATCTCGATATTTTAAGAGCAAATTTTGGGGCTAATTCAAAAATATATCTGGATGCAATAAATGATCCTTCCACAGATGATTATCATTATTACCGTGGTGGTGATCTTGATGCACAAAACCTTGGTATTTTAGGCAGGTATAAAAAATTTAATAATCCACAGGGCAATTCCCCGGTGGCAGATAATAACTCAGAATTTTCTTCTGCTGCAACATTATACCCCGACCAGGAAGATCTTAACCGGGATAATACACTAAATGAAACTGAAGAATATTTTCAATATATAGTAGATATTAAGCCTCCTGCATCACCACAAATGAGCATAGGCCAAAATTATATTGTTGATAAAAAACTGGTATCTGTAAAATTAGCTGATGGCTCATCACGCAATGAAACGTGGTACCAGCTTAGAATTCCCATTAATTCCTACACGCAAAAAGTGGGTAATATCCCTGATTTTAAATCAATCCGTTTTATAAGAATGTTCCTTACAGATTTTGAAGATAGTGTGGTGGTACGTTTTGGTAAACTTGATCTTGTTAGAAATACATGGAGAAAATTTCAATACAAACTTGATTCTACAGGAATTTATTCTCCCACTTCATCTGCTGAATTTAATGTGGGTGCAGTTAATATTGAAGAAAATGATAAGCGAACCCCGTTGCCATATCGTACGCCAAGAGAAATAGAAAGGGTACAAACTTTAAGTAATGAAGGAGTAAACTTATTACAAAATGAACAGGCATTAAGCTTACAATTTTGTAATCTGCGTAAAGATAGTTCTAAGGGAATTTTTCAAACGTTTGGAGCAAAGGATATCAGAAATTTTCGCAAGCTGCAAATGTATATTCATGCAGAAAAGAAAAACATCTTAAGTAATTTAAATAATAATGATCTTACAGCAGTTGTGCGATTAGGAACTGATTTTGTAAGCAATTATTATGAAATAAGAATTCCTTTAAAGCTTACGGCGCTGGATGCTGCAAGTAAATTTAATCCGAACAGTAATGAATATAACGACACATTATGGGTACCTGCAAACAGTTTAGACCTGGACCTGCAGGTACTGACCAGAATTAAAAATGCAAGGAATTTATCCAATCTTTCGCTTAACCAGATTTACAGGCAGGTACAGGCTAATGGTCATACTTATTCCATTATGGGTAATCCAAATCTTGGTGAAGTAAAAGGTATGTTATTAGGTGTTGAGAATACCAAAAATCAAACTGATGCATGCGGTGAAGTATGGTATAACGAATTACGTTTATCAGCAATAGATGAACATGGCGGATGGGCCGCCCTGGGAAGGATTGATGCAAACCTTGCTGACCTTGGAACTATCTCCATTTCAGCAAATACTCACAGCAATGGTTTTGGAACATTAGAGCAGCGGATAACCGAGAGATACCGGGACAATTTTGTACAGTTTGATGCAGCTGCAAACCTTGAACTTGGAAAATTATTGCCGAAAAAAGCAGGGCTTTCCATTCCGGTGTATGCCAGCTATTCACAAACAGTAAGCACACCGGAATATGATCCCTATGATCTTGATATAAGATTAAAAGAAAAATTAAAAAATGCTTCCGGCTCAAAAAAAGATTCTATACGTACAAATGCGGTTGATTATACTTCAATAAAAACAGTAAATTTTACAAACGTTCGTAAAAATAAAACAAACGGAAAAAAACCAAAGGTGTATGATATATCCAACATTGATCTTAGTTATTCTTATACAAAAACACAGGCGCATAACCCACTGATAGAATATAATGATGTAACGAAACACAGGGGAGGTATAGGTTATAATTATGCACCACAACCAAAATATTTTGAACCGTTCAAAAAAATCATTAAAACAAAATCACGCTGGTTTGATCTTATAAAAGACTTTAATTTTAATCCTGTTCCATCACAGTTAAGTTTCAGGGCAGATGTGTTCAGGCAGTTCGGTGTTATTAAACCACGAAGTGTAACCAGCGATTTTAAAAATATTAAATACAATACTCCGGAAACGTATGATAAATATTTTACGTTCGACAGAAATTATATTGTTAGGTGGGATATTACCCGTTCACTTAATCTTGATTATTATGCATTGAACAATGCAAGGATAGATGAACCTTATGGCAGACTGGATACCAGGGAAAAACGGGATACAGTAAGAAAAAATTTCTGGAAGGGAGGAAGGAATGTAGTTTTTACCCAAACAGCTAATTTTTCTTATAATGTTCCAACGGCAAAGTTTCCATTAATTGACTGGACTACATTGCGCTTAAGGTATGGAGCAAATTACAGATGGATAGGTGCATCACGGCTGGCTTATAACCTGGGTAATTTTTTAGAGAATGGCCAGCAGGAAGAAGCAAATCTTCAACTGGATTTTAATAAGCTGTATAGTAAATTTAAATTTTTAAGGGCATTGGATCAACCTGTTCAGCCACAGCCCACTACTGACACTGCAAAAAATAAAAGTCAAAGGCCTGCAAGAATTCCAGGCGAAGTAAGAGGAGTTACGAGATTTTTTGGTAAAGTGTTAACCAGTGTAAAAAACATTAATGCTACTTTTTCTCAAACCAGTAATACAAGATTACCGGGCTATACTGACAGTACACAATTCTTAGGTCAAAACTTCCGCAGCATGGCTCCGGGTTTCGATTTTATTTTAGGTAAACAGCCGGATTCAGCATGGCTTAACAGGGCTGCCAGAAAAGGCTTAATAACCAAGGATGCAGAGTTTAACGATCTCTTCAGGCAAACATTTGATCAGCGGCTAACATTGGCAGCACAGTTAGAACCTTTCCGTGATCTTACGATTGATGTAAACGTAGATAAAACATTTAATAAAAATTATTCTGAATTATTTAAAGACACCACAGGCACAGGAAATAATTTTGCTCATTTAAGTCCTTATGCAGGTGGCGGGTTTAATGTTAGCTACATTGCATTTAAAACCTTATTCGGCAAGTTTGATCCGAACCAGGTATCTGAAACATTTTTAAAATTCCAGGATTACAGGAGAATACTTTCCGAAAGATTAGGTAAAGCCAATCCTTACAGCCAGGTACTAAATGCTGATGGATATTATTTAGGCTACGGCCGTTATGCAATTGATGTTTTGGTTCCATCATTTATTGCAGCATATACAGGGCAGGATCCTGAAAGGGTTTCATTGATAAAACAAAATAATCCGCGGTTAAAATCAAATCCATTCAGTGGAATATTGCCAAAGCCAAACTGGCGCATATCTTATAACGGGCTAAGCCGGATAAAAGGTCTTGATAAAATTTTCACTAATTTTTCTTTAACACATGCTTATAACGCTACCCTTGGCATGAACAGTTTTACATCTGCATTGTTCTTTCAGGATGTTTCAGCTTTTGGTTATCCGTCTTTTATAGATACAGTTTCCAACAACTTTATTCCATATTACCTTGTTCCGAATATAACAATACAGGAGCAGTTTGCCCCATTGGTTGGTTTTGATTTTAGTCTTGTAAATCAATTAACAGGTAGGTTTGAATATGTAAAGCAAAGGCAATTAAGTATGAGCCTGATTGATTTCCAGCTGAGTGAAGTAAGGTCAACAGAATTTACAATTGGTGCAGGATACAGGAAACGCGGATTAAAGCTTCCATTCAAAATACCTTTTACAAAGAAAGACACAAAGCAGTTGGATAATGAGATCAGTTTTCGCTTCGATCTTAGAATAAGAGATAATGCAACTGCCAACAGCAGGCTTGATCAGTTAACGACATATCCTACCGGGGGGAGTAAAGAAATATCACTTAGCCCCACTATTGATTATTATATCAATAACCGTATAAATGTAAAGCTCTATTTTGATCAAAGAAGAGTAACCCCATACATATCTTCCGCAGCTCCTACTGTTAATACAAGAGCGGGTGTGCAGGTGAGGATATCTTTAACTCAATAAGTTTGTCTGAACCAGGATTTATGGGATTAAAGGATATTGGGATTTATTTAATATACCAAATCCATGTAACTAATTTGTAAAAAATACTAAATGAAAAATCATTTTTAATTTTTTGCTTGTTGATTTTTTTGAAAACTTCTGAAAGCAAAGAAGAAAATCTTAAAACGTATAATGATACTTCACTGCCAATTGCGGAGGAGTTTAGTACAAAATATTGTAAGGTTATTCACCGTCAGTTCTTCTTAAAATAAATAGCATTCGCCTGTGTAAGAGTAGTCATTACAATGTCGTTTATACATACATGAGCAGGAAGAGAGGCCGTATAAAATATGGTATCAGCAACATCCATTGCACTTAATGGTGTAAAACCTTTGTAGGTGTCAGCTGCTTTGGTTTTGTCTCCTTTCCATCTCACCAATGCAAATTCAGTTTCTACAGCGCCGGGATGAATGGCAGTAACTTTTATCCCATGTTGTAAAAGATCTATACGCATTGATTTACTTATTGCATCCACGGCTGCTTTTGATGCACAATAAATATTCCCTTTTTCATACGTTTCTTTTGCTGCAATTGAACCAAGATTAATAACGTGCCCGTTGTTTCTTTTTGTCATAAATGGAATAATGGCTCTGCTTACATACAATAAACCATTTACATTGGTTTGCAACATCGTATCCCAGTCATCAACATCTGCCTCATTAAAATAATCTCTGCCTAAGGCAAGCCCGGCATTGTTTATTAAAATATCAATAGCTTTCCATTCGTCTGGTAAATCATTTATAGCAGTAAACACTTCTTCTTTGTTTTGAACATCAAAAGCTGATCCCCATACTTTTACTTTAAATGTTTTTTCTAAAGAATCTTTTAATTCTTTTAGGCGATCTTTTCTTCTGCCATTAATAATAATATTATCGCCTGCTGATGCAAACTTTTCTGCACAGGCTTTTCCTATTCCTGATGTTGCCCCTGTAATAAAGATTATTCTGTTTGTCTGAACCACGATTTATTGGATTAAAAGATTTATAGGATTAAGAATAGCAGCATAAATTAACAAACTACTAACTACTAACTGCTCATCTTACTAACAGCACTGTTCCTTTTTGTGTAATTTTTTTATCCTGGTAATTCACTCCTTCCACTATCCATACATATATATCTGAATCCTGTGGTTGCCCTTTATATCTTCCATCCCATCCCATATTTTGTTCATAAACGATTTTCTCACTGGAATACATTAATACTCCCCACCGGTTAAATACTTTAAACTGATTTATTTGCTTTATGCCTGCGGCGATTGGCCTGAACAAATCATTTCTTCCATCGCCATTTGGTGTGAATGCCGTAGGTACAAAAATACTGGGTAATACATTATAAACACTTACACTTATTGTATCAGTTGCAAAGCACCCTGCTGTAGTACTAACTCTTACTATATAATTTATATTTTCAGTAAGGGTAGCAACAGGGTTCCCAATTGCTGAATTATCTAAGCCGGTTGGGGGAGTCCATAAATAAAATTGCCCTCCGGTTGCATTTAGCTGCAGCGGCTGATTCTCCACAATTGATGTATCCCGTGGGCCGGCATCAGCAGTTACTTTTTGCACCATTATAACTACGGTATCAAACACGGGTTTGGGGCAACCAAGTGTATCAGTTATAGTAACAATATACCTTATGGATCTGTCAGGGCGTGCAACAGGGTTTGGTATATTTGCATCATTTAAAAAGAATGCAGGCGACCATGTGTACTTACTTCCTCCGCTTGCAATCAATTGTATGCTGTTACCAAAACACAATACAGTATCAGGTATCGGCGTAACAACCGGATATGGTGATACCCTGACTTTTACGAAATCTGTGGATTGACATTTACCTATATTGCCTATTACCAAATAAGTTGTAGTTGCTAATGGTGTTGCCGTCGGATTTTTTGATGTATCATTATCCAGCGAGGCTGCAGGAGTCCACTTAAAAGACAAAGCATCACTTGTGATATTTAATTTAACCGCATCGCCAATGCATACACCTGTATCTTTTCCGGCATCAATGGTTACAAATCTTTTTACATCAATAAAAACTGAATCTTTACCGATACAGCCAAAAGGATCTGTTAGTGTAACATAATAGGTAGTGGGCACATCAGGGCTTACTAATGGCGAGGTACTATTTTGATCATTGATATTAATATTTGGTGTCCAGAAAGAAGTTCCACTGCCAAAAGTATTTAATTGCAATGTATCAATAGAACAGATCAGGGTATCATTGGTAACAGTAAAATCAGGTTTGTCCTGTATTGTAACAGGTTGCATTATTGTATCTGTGCATCCTTTGCTGTTGGTAACTATAAGAGACACATCATAATTACCTGAAGCACTGTAAGTGTATTTGGGATTTTGTAAATGAGATGTGTCAGCTAAGGTGGAAGCATCTCCAAAATCCCACGACCATGAATTTACAACTCCATAATTTGTTTGTGATTTATCAGTCAATTGAATGGGTGTGTTTTTACACTGCCCTGTGGAAGTAAAGGCAGGAAAAAATCCCGGGTAAACTTTTACAATTGATGTTGTAGAATCAGTACATTGTCCTTTAAGGGATATTCTTAATTTCAGAATAAAAATTCCTGTATCACTATACGTGTGAGTAGGATTGGATAGGGTAGAAATATTTTGTGTACCGCTTTTGGGATCTCCAAAATCCCAAAAATAATCTATACCTGGCGGGTTTGAGCTTTTATTACTGAATGTCATAGTAAAACCATCGCATGTTAAATAATCGGGATCCAGGGCGGGAGTTAACGGATTGCAATTGGCTACATTTATGTGTAAAGATTTTCTTGATTCACCTATATATTTCCCATTTCTATATTCTTTTGCAACTGCCGTAAGAACATATTGGCCTATACCAGGAGCAATTCCTGAAACTATTCCTGTGTTGGGATTTATGGTAACACCGGGTCCGAGTGGTTGAAAGGCAGAAAACGCTCCATTATATTGCACAGAAGAATAAGGTGGTGGTGAGGCAATTCCGGGAGATGGAGTATTTGTTGTACCTCCTGTATAAGCTGGTGCAAATTCATACACTAATAAATCACCATCCGCATCAGTAGCGGTAAACTCAAAAGTAAAAGGATTGTTGTTGCAGATCACTGCCGTATCATTAGCAATAAATTTGGGACTAGAATTTTGTGGTGCCGTTAATACATCAGCGGTACCTGGAATTTTAATAGTCCAGGTATCACCAACATTGTTGGAATTTATAATATTCACTATCCCGGCAATTCTGCAACATCTTTGGTATGCGATAGTATATCCATCAACACTGGGTGCCAGTTCCTGAACCGTTTGGTATGTGGCATATGTATAACATATATCAGGCTTATTAACAATACAGGGATCACAGTCAGGAGTACTGCAATTAACAATATTCGGCGACGCACTCAGAGGAACATTTATAGTTTGAAGAAATTGATTATTACTACCATTAAAAAATGTAAAATTTACTGATTGATCTAACTGTTGGGGTGTATGATCGCACTTCATATAAAGAACCAGCACAATTTTATAAAGATTTTTAGAAGTATCCATAGTTCCCGGGCCCAGGTATTCATAATACATCCATCCTCCCTTTGTATGATTTGCAATAGATACAAAGCAGGAAAGACAGAGTAAAAAGAATAAAACAGCTTTTTTCATTGGATTCTATAAGCCCCGTATGAGAATAAACCTCAAATTACGTTAAAATGCTGTTTTTAGATTGTGACACAATTAATTAAGAAATAATTAATTGTTTAGAAATATAACAAAATGTTTTTGCATTTTTCTGATTGCTCAATCATTCCCATATGCCCGGTATCTAAAATATGAACATGCGCATGATCGGGTAAATGGCACTGTTGTAATGAAGCCTGCAAGGGAATTGCATTATCTTTTTCACCAATAATAAAAAGTATTGGTTTATTAAATGTTTTTAATACAGAAATCCTGTCGGGCCTGTTTATCATAGCATGATAATATTGTATCAAGGCTTCAGGTTTAAATTGTTTTCCCTTTTCAATAAGTTCTTCCATCTCCTTCACGTGCTCTTTACCTGCAAAAAGGTTGGGTATCGAAGTTTTTAGAAAAGCATAGGCTCCGTTTGCTTTTATAAACTCAATTGTTTTTAAGCGGGTTTGCTTTTTTTCTTCATCATCAGAAAAGGCAGAGGAGTGGAACAATCCAAAGCCATTTAACAGTTCGGGATATTTTTCAGCAAAGGCAAGTGTTATGTATCCACCCATGCTATGGCCGATTATTGTACACTGTTCAATATTTTCATAGTCAAGAATAGATTTTATTACTGCTGCATAATCATCAATTGTAATCTGCCTGCCGGCAGGCAAGGCATTTTCTCCATCTAGCATTTCTGATTTTCCGCTGCCGGGAATATCAGGAATTATAAAATAAAAATCATCGTTCTGCAGATCTTTGATAAGCTCATTCCATATATTTCCATCTTCTCCAAAGCCATGCAAAAGCACTACAGGCTTGCCTTTACCTGATACCCTGTAGTGAATATTCTTATTTTTGTATTGAATGAATTTGTTTTCCATTTACTATACTGCGAAATATAAGAAGTAAAAATATTGGCATTAAAGAACTATTGAAAGGTTGTGGAATAAAAATCATTAAGCAAAATACGACGACATATAATATTGCAGCGAAAAAGAAATATTTTTTAACCCCTTGCTTTTTACTGTGAATAAAAAATGCCATTACAGCATGTGTAGGCCATGCCCATAGAAGGTTATAATTGTTTCTGCAGACTATATGTTCCGTGCCAACCCACATGACTAACATAAGTATCCCTGCAATGCCGGTAATAAAGAAAAAGAAGCCATCAAAACCATATAAGATTTTTTTTACGCCTTCGTTTTTTGAAAGGCTCAATAAAACAATCGTAACGAGTAATAGCCAGAAAATAAAAACAGGATTTGTAAACAAATTTTTTGCAGGTTTTACAAGCGGTAAATCAATAATTCCAACTTTAAATTCAACAATCGGTTTATTTCCAATTCTACCGCTGTCAAAACCTTTAAACAAATAATCCGGGAGAAACATTGCTTCCCTGTTGCTCATTACTTTATCAGTATTGTTACCTAGTAAAATATCCATCCCCAGCTTGGTCAATTGCTTGTCATTATAATCCATGTACTCAAAAATATGCCCGCGAAAAGTAGTTTTTTCTTTTATAATGTTGGAATAATGTACCACGGAATCTGAAGATTTTTCCAACAGATCACGAAGCCGGGTTGTGCAGTTATCAAAAAGAAAATCATATTTATAAAATTTATTTTCACCCATCAGGTTTTGTTGAAGCAACAAGACCATTTTTTGTTTTTCATTGCAGGACAAATTCAAAACCTGTTCTGTCATACTTCTGTTTTCCTGCAGATATGCCTCTTTAAAAGAAGTAAATTCTTCTGTAGATAAATAATACATCAGCTTGCCGCGAACAAACTTTGTATAAAAGTCGGGCTCATCAAAATTGAAAGTCCCGTAATTATAAACCATGTCTTCATTGTTAACAGAGTCTGTTACCCGAAGTGCACTATGGCCAAATGTGGAATATAATTCTTCGCCGGGGCTGGCAGTTAGCAGGCTTATGCGAACACGGCAGGAATTAGATTGGGCAAACGTGGAATAAGAAATAAGAAATAAGAAATAAGAAATGAGGAACTTCTGAACCATTATCTGAACTGTGATTTATGGGATGATTGTGATTAATAGGATATTGTCTGAACCATAATTTTAGATAAATAATTTAAATAGATTGAAAAATTAGTAAACGTATTAAAATAAAGAACACCAATATTATTGTCTTTTGTTCCCAGTGATCCCAAAAATCCAAAAAATCCCGGTTCAGACTACCTGCTGTAATTAGGCGCTTCCCGTGTTATTTCAATATCATGAGCATGGCTTTCCTTCATGGCGGCATTGGATATTTTTACAAATGTTGATTGTTGCAAAGCGCTAATATCTTTGGCTCCGCAATATCCCATACCAGCTCTTAATCCGCCGGTAAACTGGTGTACTACTTCACTAAGAAAACCTTTGTATGCCACCCTGCCTTCAATTCCTTCAGGAACAAATTTTTGGGTTTCATTTTCTGTTCCCTGGAAATAACGGTCACTGCTGCCCTGTGCCATCGCCCCAAGTGAGCCCATACCTCTGTATTGTTTAAACTTTCTTCCCTCATAAATTATTGTTTCTCCCGGGCTTTCTTCCGTACCTGCAAATACATTTCCCATCATCACACAACTTGCACCGGCAGCTAATGCTTTTACCATATCTCCTGTGTAACGGATACCGCCATCTGCAATAATGCCGATGTTTTTATTTTTTAATGCAAAGGCTGCTTCCATCAGCGCTGTAATTTGTGGAACACCTGCCCCTGCCACAATTCTTGTAGTACAGATAGAGCCCGGGCCAATGCCTACTTTCACCGCATCTGCGCCTGCATCAGCTAATGCTTTTGCACCGGTTGCAGTCCCGATGTTACCTGCTATAACCTGCAGTTCTTTAAAATTATTTTTTATTTTTTTCAGGGCAGCAATTACTCCTTTCGTATGGCCGTGGGCACTATCCAGGCAAACCACATCAACGCCAACATTCTCCAATGCGGCTACACGATCATAAATGTCTTTTGTAATCCCAACCCCGGCGCCTACCAATAATCTTCCGAAAGAATCTTTGGTTGCATTGGGATGATTATATACTTTTAAAATATCCCTGTAAGTTATTAAGCCCTTTAATACTCCTGCTTTATTAACAACAGGCAGCTTTTCAATTTTATATTTTCTAAAAATTATTTCTGCTTTTTTAAGATCAGTTCCTTCCGGTGCAGTAATTAAATTCTCCTTGGTCATAACATCGCTAACCTTGCGTTTATAATTTTCTTCAAAGCGAAGGTCGCGATTGGTTAAAATACCCACCAGCTTTTTATTTGAATCAACTATTGGTATTCCGCCTATTTTATTTTCTTTCATCAGCCGCAACGCATCACCAATTGTAGCATCCACCAATAATGTTACCGGGTCAATTATCAATCCGCTTTCACTTCGTTTCACTTTACGAACCTGTGCAGCCTGGTGCTCGATACTCATATTTTTATGTAAGATACCCAGGCCGCCTTCACGTGCCAATGCAATGGCCAAAGATGCTTCAGTAACGGTATCCATAGCTGCGGAAAGCATCGGAATATTAAGCGTGATATTTTTTGTTAGCCGGGTTTTGATATCTACATCACGTGGAAGCACTTCGCTGTATGCGGGCATAAGCAATACATCATCGAACGTTAAACCTTCGCCGAAAAATTTTTTTGTCTGAAAGGCTCTTCCGGAAGAATTGAGAGAAGAAGCGTTATTTATTGTTGCCATGCACAAAAGTAAGGCAAATTACCAAGTCAATGGTCAATAGGTCAATGGTCTAATATGTTTATAGGTATTAATTAAGAGACCAAATGACCAATTGACTTAATGACCAGAAAGAATAATCTATTTCAGTATTTCAACAAGCTCAATATCAAAAACCAATTCTTTACCTGCAAGAGAATGGTTTGCATCCAGCACCACAACATCATCTTTTATTTCAGCAACTCGTAACAGGGAATGGCTGGCCGTTCTCATTACGCAATTGTAATTGCATGCCAACATCCAGTTTCATATCCTTAGGAATATTCTCTTTCGGAAACTCGATCATGTCCTGTTCATCTTTTTCTCCATAAGCATCTCCGGGTAAGATATTTATTGTTTTTTTCTCCCCTACACTCATACCGGGCATAGCATCATCAAAGCCCTTTATAATTTGCCCTGCACCTACAGTAAACTCAAGAGGCTCTCTTCCCTCACTGCTGTCAAACTGCTCACCATTAGTTAATTTGCCTGTATAATGAACTTTTACTACATCACCGTTTTTTACTTCTGCCATAATTATTTTTTAAAGTTTCGTTTGTCAATATTTGTACCAATAAATAATTGTTGCATGTAAGTTTTACTTCCGGTAAATTCAGGAGTGGATTCATTCGTACTTACTAAGTCTGGCTTTGGGAAAGACTATTGCTTGTTGTAATTTCACCAAAAAAGTTCATGAAGAGTTTTATATTTCTTTTTATATTTTCTGCTTTGTCATATAATTTATTTGCACAAAATAAAAGAGCAAGAGATCTGGGAATTACCATTGGAGTTTTATCAACGGGAAAGTTAAATGCTATTACAGATGTACCTGGTGTAAAAGTAGGACATACAACTTTGGTAAAAGGTGATTCTGTACGCACAGGTGTTACTGCTGTTCTTCCGCATAATGGTAATATATTTCAACAAAAAGTGCCCGCTGCAATATATGTTGGTAATGGCTTTGGGAAACTTACCGGAGTAACGCAGGTGCAGGAATTAGGGAATATTGAAACACCTGTTATCCTCACAAATACATTGAGTGTGTCTGTTGCGATGAATGCTGTAATAAATTATACACTTAAACAAAAAGGCAATGAAAATGTAAGATCGGTAAATGCTGTTATTGGGGAAACAAATGATGGATGGGTATTAAATGATATCAGGGGCATGCATGTGGAGGAAAAGGATGTTTTAAATACCATACAACAGGCAAAAGGAGATGGAGTGCAGGAAGGTAATGTTGGCGCCGGAACCGGTACCATTGCTTTTGGGTTTAAAGGTGGCATTGGTACAGCATCCAGAAAAGTGCCTGCAGCGTTGGGCGGTTATACAGTTGGTGTTTTGGTGCAATCAAACTTTGGAGGTGTATTACAAATTGATGGGGTACCTGTTGGTAAAGAATTGGGAAAGTTCTATCTGCATGATGAATTAAATAAAAAAGTTGATGGTTCCTGTATGATGATAATAGCCACCGATGCCCCCTTAGACAGCAGAAATCTGCAACGCCTTGCAAAAAGAGCATTTATGGGGCTTGCAAAAACCGGTGGTATTGCTCACAATGGAAGTGGTGATTATGTAATAGCATTTAGTACAGATACTTCTTTACGAATTATACATGATGCAAAAGCGCCAAAGCAAACAGTGTCTTTATTAAATAATGATGCAGTTTCTCCCTTGTTTATGGCTGCAATTGAAGCAACGGAAGAAGCTATTATAAATTCTCTTTTTGCGGCTAAAACCACTACAGCAAATGGCAACACGGTTGAAGCTTTACCCTTGGAAAAAGTTATTGCTATTTTAAAAAAGTACAATAGGATAAAGAAGTAAACAGTTATGGAATTGTCGCCGATAGTAATTCAATCTTACATTATTAATTATTTACCTGTGCCGAAGCGATCTTCTATTAAACATATTATTCACCCTGACTTTTAACTCAAGCCATTAAATGAAAACAAGGGTTTCTTACATTTGCTCATGTTTGAAAATAGGAATGTCCCCTTAAGGATGATTGAGGGTCTACGTATCATTTTTATGGGCACACCGGAATTTGCGGTTCCTTCTCTAGGTAAATTATTGAAGGCGGGCTATAACATTGTTGCAGTGGTGACAGCGCCTGATAAGCCTGCAGGAAGAGGAATGAATATGCAACAAAGCGCTGTAAAAAAGGTTGCTTTGGATAAAGGAATAAAAATATTACAGCCCGAAAAATTAAAGTCACCCGAATTTTTAGAAGAATTAAAATCATTACAGGCTGATGTACACGTTGTGGTTGCCTTTCGCATGTTGCCGGAAGTTGTTTGGAACATGCCCCCCTTGGGAACCATCAATCTTCATGCTTCGCTACTGCCGCAATACCGGGGCCCTGCGCCAATAAATTGGGCAATTATAAACGGGGAAAAGGAAACCGGTATAACCACTTTTAAACTGCAACATCAAATTGATACAGGTAATATTTTATTGCAGGAAAAAATAATGATAGGCGAAGATCAAACAGCCGGCGAATTACATGACCGCATGAAAGAGATTGGTGCTGATTTATTGGTAAAAACTTTAAAAGGACTGGCTGAAGGAGCTTTGAATGAAACTACGCAGTCATGGTCAGACGGGGACGGTCAGACCATTTTGAAGCATGCTCCTAAAATATTTACTGAAGACAATAAAATTGATTGGAATAAATCTGTGGATGAAGTATATAATATTATTCGTGGTTTATCTCCATATCCTGCTGCTTTTACTATTTTAAATGGCAAAATGTTGAAGATATATAGATCAAAGAAAGAAATTGATAAACCTTCAATTAGTGCTGGTGATTTTAAAACGGATAATAAAACATTTTTAAAATTTGCCTGCAGTGATGGCTACATCTCTATAACAGAACTGCAATTAGAAGGAAAGAAAAAAATGTCTGTTCAGGATTTCTTAAAAGGTTACCATTTTTAAATCTTCGGAAGTCTCCCCTTTAGGGAGATTTAGAGGGTGCATAACTAATAGAGCAATCAAACTTGTCTAAAGCCCCCAACTCAGCTGCAGCTGAATTGCTGATGCGTAATAGTAATCCGCTGTTTTGTTTTATATCAGGTATGGCATCTAACACCTTGGCGTATACAACCTTGCCATTAGCATTATTGGTGATTTTTATAATTGTAGCAGGCTGGGCGGTATTATGAAAGCAATAATATTTTCCATCCTGCCATCCGCTGGTTGTTTTAAATGTTGCAGCTACACCAGATTCATTTTCTAATGATCTGTTTTTTATCTGGTCATTATAAAGGCTCTTAAATTTTCCACCATTAAAATTAATAGTGCCACCGGTATTTATTGCGTTCACATTCTCAGGTCTTTCCTGTACAACAGGTCTTACTTCCTCAGGTCGTACTTCGACAGGTTTTTCTGGTTCCTGCTTTTTTTCTGCCTGCTTATTATCCACTGCCTGTTTATTAATTGCGATATCGGATGAATTGATTTTTATTCCCTGGTTTACCAGCGGAGATTGATCTTTTAGCACTTTTAAATAACCGATAATTATTTTGGTACCCGTACCCACAGCATCTCCTGATAATTTATTCCACTTCCTTAATTTATCCAACGGCACTTTATTATATTTTATACTAACTCTGTATAATCCTTCTTTTGCCTTCATAGTATGGTATACCGGCACCGGCACCTCATTTTCACCAGGAGCATCGCCTTGCGAGAAATTATTAGGGCCTAACGGAATTCTTATAATTTGTCCCATAGTGAAACCCTTTTCAAAAGTAAGATTGTTGTATGGCGCCAGCTCCCTGGGAGAAACATTATACATTCTGCCAACACTGTAATAATTTTCTTTAGGAGCGATGGTGTGTGTAATATACAGGTTTGGCGATGTGCCTTCTGCTATTAATAATTTATCCTGGGCCGATGAAATATTATAAGTAAATAAGATACTGAATATGGCAAATAATTTCCTCATGATAAAATTTTAATATACCACGGAATGGTGTGATAATGGATTCTGCTTAACAAAGATGAGATAAAAAATTGTATTATAAGATGAGATAAGAAGGTGAAAAGTTAAAATGAAAACCCGGCACAACATTTTCTATTACTTAATAAACTTTGTTATGAAAAATAATAAAAACCAGGATAGCAATAAACAGGATGAAAAAGAGTTTCCGGGATATCCGCATTATCCTGCCAGCGAAGACATTTTAAACCAGCCCGGCGCTGAAAGGGTGGATATTGATGTGGAAAATCTTTCCCGTTCCAATACACAAACGTCTTCAGCATTACCAGACAAATCAGTGAAAGTACCTGCTGCTGATGAACAACCTGAAGCTGTTGGTGATATGGATGATGATGAAATTATTCCGGGAACAGAAGCGGATGTAACAGATGAGGATTTGGTTTTATTAGGTGAAAAAGATGCTGATTTTGGCAGAAGAGATGAACTCGCTGTTTCGGGAGATGATTTGGATGTTCCGGGTTCAGAGGACGATGATACCAATGAAGAAATAGGAGAGGAAGATGAGGAAAATAATTATTATAGTTTAGGTGGCGATGCACATGAAGATCTTGAAGAAGATAAGGGATAAATCATACCAGCATTACGGTTTATAGTTTGATAACCGGATTACTCCGCACTAAAGTATTTAGGATTATACAAATGAACATATAATCCACCTGCATAACATACCTTTAATTCAGACATGATTTTTATTAATCAATAAAGATTAATCTAATTAATTTTATAGGTATGGCAGTTAAGATATATACTAAAACCGGAGACCTTGGTAAAACAAGTTTGATCGGCGGAACTAAAGTCTCTAAAAGTGATATTCGCATAGAAACGTATGGAACCATTGATGAATTAAATTCCTGGATCGGTTTGGTGGCTCATCACTCCTCAGAAGATCATTCAAAAAATATATTAAAAAAAATTCAGGATAGGTTATTCACTATCGGTTCTTCCCTTGCCTGTGATCCTGAGAAAGAACAAAAATTAAAGATCCCTGATCTTAAAGAAGAAGATATAACCCTGCTGGAAAGAGAAATTGATAAAATGAACGAAAAACTTCCCGAGATGAAACATTTTATTTTACCGGGAGGGCATGTCGCTGTGTCTACTACCCATATTGCCCGCTGCGTTTGCCGCCGTGCAGAAAGATGGTGTGTAAATATGCAGGAACAAAATTTATTTGTTGAGCCTTTGATCATTAAGTATCTCAATCGGTTAAGTGATTATCTTTTTGTATTAGCAAGATATATCGGGCATTTATTGCAGGTTAAGGAAATAATCTGGAAGCCAAGAATTTGATTTTCGTTAATTAACCGTGCATGTAAATAAACACAGTGAAGACTAAAAAATCATTTTTCTTTTTACTTTTCATTTTTATCCATACACTTATCAATGCACAGGTAGTACCGTATGAAAGATACACTTCTAAAAATGGCTTGATATCAGACCGCATAACTGCTATAACACAGGATGAAAAAGGGTTTATGTGGTTTGGCTCATTTTTTGGTATTTGCCGCTACAATGGAATTAAATTTGAAAAAATTGCATTGCATCCAAAACAACAGAATAAATATGTGACATTTCTTTTGCCTGCCAACAATAAAATGTATGCAGGCTTTTTATTTCAAGGGGGATTGGCTGAATTTAACAATGGAAAAATAAATGCTCATTTCATCAACGGCAAGGATTCAGCCTCAGCAAATGAATTTAGCTGTGTAACTAATAATAATGATGGCAGCATTTTGCTCTGCAATACTTCCAGGCAAATTTATCAATTTAAAAATGGCGGGTTCACTCACTTATACACATTAAAGCAAAAAATATCTGCTTATCCCACAAGTATCGTAAAAGACGGATACAACAATATATGGCTTGGAACAGAAAATGGATTATTTATTCTCCCCTATCCCTACAAATCAGAAAACTATTATTTCCGCAATCAAAATATTTTTTCATTAATAAAAGATGAAAGCAGGAAAATATGGTTTAGCAGAGTCACTCCTGAAAAAATTATAACACAAACAAGTGACGGAAGGCAGCATGATAAAACACTTAATCAAACAACTATTTCAACTTCATCTAATTTAAGAATAGTTTCTTTTTCAGGCAGCACTGCAAAAGGCGTTTGGGGAATTGATATTACAAAAGGACTTGTTAATATCGCAAATAAAAAAAGTTCGTTTTATGCAGTACCACTCGATTTCACTACGGATATAAATGCTGTGTTTGCAGACCGGGAAAATAATATCTGGATAGCCAATGAACCGGATGTTTTTAAAATTTCAAATTTCGATATTCAATCTTATTTATTTAATGAAATAGCCGCAGGCGGAGGAACCTTATTCATGGAAAATGACTCTTCTGTATGGGCTACCAACTCTAAATATTTATATCGAATTACCCATAATGTTATTCAAAAGAAAAAGGTTGCACTAAATAATCCTCATTATTACGGGAAGTTATATGTGGATACCAAAAAGAATTTATGGATTGGATTGTGGAACGAAGGATTATTGTTCACAAATTGGAGTTACGGTAAATTAATTTCAAAGAAACTCTTTTCAGAATTTAGTAAAAAGAAAATAAAGGCTCAGACAATTACTGACGATAGCAATGGTAATATATGGGTTGGAGGACCTAACGGGGTCTTCCGGATAAAAGATAATAAAATAGTTGAAACATTTCAGCCTGTGAATGAATCAGGCAATCCGGCTTTTATTACGTGCATATCCTTAGATGAAAAGAATAAAACTATCTGGATGGGAGATAATGCATTGGGCGTTATAAAAGTAAAATATGAAATTTTGTCAAATAACTCCTTTAATTATAAAGTTGCAGGGTATATAAATGCCAGCCATGGATTAAATGATACCTACATCAGAAGCATTATGGCCGATCATAAAAATAATGTTTGGGTAGGCACACGTTCCGGCGGTATCTACCAAATAAAAGAAACTGACAAAAATATTAAAGTAATTAATTATACTTCGGAAGCAAATCTTTCATGTACAAGAGTAACGGATATAAAGCAGGAAGATACTTCAGCCATATGGTTTGCCACCTGCGACGGAATTTACAGGTTTCAACATCTTACAAACCAATGGACGCATTATAATACAAGCGACGGTTTATTGAATGCGGAAGTTTTTAATATCTCGGTTGATACTAAAAAAGGGCTCGTGTGGGCATTAACATCCCATGGTATTACAAAGCTTCAAATTAATACGGGCAAAAACCCAACACCTCCATTAATAAATATAACAGGCATAAATATTTTAGGCAAGGCTGATTCAGCTGCCTTATGGTGTGCCCTTACAGGGAAGAGAAATACTTTTTAATGAAACTGAATTTGAAGGATTTAAAATTTATGGAACACTGGGAGGTGTAGTTTCTCCGGCAAAAATTGTAACTGATGGTAATGGTAAAGCCACTGCAAAATTTACATTAAAAGCCGGCGCAAAAGAAGCTATAATCAATGCACATAGCCCGGGTAATAATGTAAAAAAGTGCACAAGTATGTTTATTGGCGATGCTTTCATAAACATCCGCAGAGTTTATTCAGGATTTGTAAAATACAGTTATGATGAGGCAGCGAATTGCGAGGAAAGTTCACAATCTGAAGCGGGTGTAGCAACATCAAGATATACTGCAAATAATCAAATTAAAGTGGATTATACCGCCAGTTTTTATATAGATGAAAAAGGTAAATTTAGTTTCGGCGGAGAAGATGAAAAAACTTCACCAACTGCTATACCAGATGTTATGGAAAGCGGAAATATGATTTACAAAAAAAAGGAGATAAGATATAGTAAAGTTGCACGTAATGAGCCAACAATTCAAATAATTACAAAAGATCAAAGTGGCGCACTAAATTCAGGAAGTGTATCTTTTAATTTAAATGAAAGTGCATCATCTGTTGATGTGAATCTTAAATTTTCATTGACAGGGACTGCTGGTTTTAAGCAAACATATTTACCTTCCGGCACTCAAACTGCAGATGAAGACTATACACATTCTGTCGGCATTCTTCCTTTTGATAAAAATCTAACATATAAGAAATCTTCTGAAGGTGGAAAGATAATACACAGATTTACCTATTTTAGAAATGGTAGTGCAGGATGTAATCAAATAGTAGAAAGAATGCAAATGCAGGTAATCGAAGAATAGTATTTAAAAAAAAAACATACAAAAAATTATGAAAGATGATCCGAAGTATTTCCCGGCAACTGATAAGCTTTGCAGGCCTTAGCCCACGGGAGTACAGCAGTGGAACCAGTATAAATGGCAGGCCCAAAATATGCAGGAAAGGAGGC
>MWYX01000059.1 GCA_002050465.1 Chitinophagales bacterium 65-1 | reverse complement strand
ATGTGGAACCCCGGGTTCGTATTTTTTTAAATTGATTGGATTAAGCCTATATGATTTCCCTGTTACATCAATGATTGAATTGTCTTTGTAAGGGTTATTTGAACTTGATGTACTCACTTCAATTTTAATATTGTTTAGGATGTTCCCTATTAGTTTTTCTTTCTGTTCTTTCTCAATCTTTATTTTACTATTTGTTTGTTTCTTTTTGTTGTTCGATGAAACAATAAATATTAATGCTACAACGACTATTGCACCAATAATATATAACAAAGAAGAACTTGATTTTTCTTTTTCGCTTTCAATTTTTGGTATTTCTTCAACCTTTGGAACCTCTACAATAGGAATAAGAAATTTACTAAACAAATATCCTGTTTTCCCGTTATACTCAATTTTGAACCAAGATGAATTAAGTTTTTTGATGACAATTACTTTTTCCCCATTTTTAATTATCCCAAGTGATTTGTATTTAACACTTGGTCCACTTCTCAATTTAGAATCAGAAGTTGTTTGATACAAATTCTGAGCATTCAAATTAATGGTAACGGCAAGTAACAATAATGTAAAGAATGTCTTGATTGTTTTTATGCTGTACATTTCTTTTTGTGAAGCGTGGGTTTGTCTTCTTCCTCTAAAATACTTTATTTTTAAATCCTTATGAGTAAAATAAATCTGGGACTTATCGGCGGTACTACAGCTGGTTTTTTTCTGCAAATAGATTAACTTTAAATATATAAATAAATTTTTATGACAGCAACAGCAATCAGACAAAAACTTAGTAACTATATAAAAATAGCTGATGAAGAAAAAATAAAGGCTATTTATACAATGGTGTCAGACGAAATTAATACAGAAGAAAATGAGTGGGATGAATCTTTTGTAAAAGAATTAAACCGGAGAAGTAAAAGCTTTACGAATAATACCGGCAAAACCTATACATGGGAAGAGACCAAACAGGCAGCTATTAAAAGTCATATAGACCTTGAAGGTTTTTAAAAACCTTCAAGGTCTGCTGTTAATCTTAAATGAATAATAAAAAACTTGTAGTGATCGGCGGCGGAGCAGCAGGTTTTTTTTGTGCGATAAATGCAGCTGCTTTTAATCCTGAGCTTGAAATTACAATTATTGAGAAGACCACAAAACTGCTGAGTAAAGTAAAAGTGAGTGGTGGAGGGAGATGTAATGTTACCCATTCCTGTTTCAGTATTGCAGAAATGATAAAGAACTATCCCCGTGGTGAAAATTTTGTAAAGAAAGCTTTTCATCAATTTTTTACAACTGATACTATCAATTGGTTCGGGAAAAGAGGTGTGCAATTAAAAACAGAAGCTGATGGACGAATGTTTCCTGTAACCAACTCTTCGCAAACTATTATTGATTGTTTGATGAAGGAAATTAATAAATATGGTATTAAGATTTTAATGAACAGGGAAGTGAGGAAATTGTCAATGGTCAATGGTCAATGCTCAATAGGGTTAGCAAATAATGAGGAAATGTTTGCCGATTTTGTTTGTGTTGCTTCTGGAGGTTTTGCTAAATCAGTTCAGTTTAACTGGTTGAAAGACTTAGGTCATACTATTGAAGAGCCTGTACCTTCTTTATTCACTTTTAATATTCCTGCAGACCCTATAAAAGAATTGATGGGTATCTCTGTTGAAAAAGTACTTATAAAGATCGTTGGAACTAAATTTTCTCAACAGGCACCGTTGCTGATAACCCATTGGGGATTGAGTGGCCCTGCGGTTCTAAGGCTTTCAGCATTTGCTGCAAGGAAATTATACAAACCAAACTATGATTTTAAAATTATATTAAATTGGTTGCCTATATACAATGAGCAAACATTAAAAGAAAAGTTTTTGCACTTAAGAAATGATATTGCTTCGCAAAAAATAGTTAATAGAAATCCATTCTTTCTTCCTCAACGTTTGTGGGAATATTTTTTACAACAATCACACATAAATCAAAATATCCGCTGGGCTGACCTTCCTGCGAAGCAGCAAAATATTTTAATTAAGATTTTATGTGCGCAGGAGTTTCATGTAAAAGGTAAAACGACTTTTAAGGAGGAATTTGTAACTGCAGGAGGAATAAAACTGATTGAAATTGATGCCAACACAATGCAAAGTAAAATTGTTCCCAACTTATTTTTTGCAGGCGAGGTAATGGATGTAGATGGAATAACAGGAGGCTTTAATTTTCAACATGCCTGGACAAGCGGATGGATTGCTGGAAAATCAATTGGAGAAAATAAGGATTTTGTATAGCTAGCCCTTATTTTACCGGCTTTATCAAATGCTTTATCGCTGGAGGGTTATCATACATGGCGCATACAATACACTCGTTTTTTTCCTTCTCTGCCATTACAAAATTTAGTTCACTACCAACAGCAACAGATGATAAAAGACATGGATTAGCTGCAACAAAAACATTTTTATAAATCGGTGTGCCCGGTGATTGCTGCCACGTAGATTGGGTGATTTGGTAATAAGCTGAATCGAGCACTTGTATCACTGTACTGGCACAGCTGCGAAAAACGAGTTTTCCTCTTATTGGCTTGTTCGGGGCAGTTTTATGGCAGGTTGAATAGCCTGCTGCGATGAAAGCAGTAATGATAAATAAATATTTCATATAATCTGGATATAAAGTTAAAGAGAATAGCAGCTTTTGATTACATCCATTCGCCATTTTTACTTTCCACTAAATACAATACATAATCCGCCAGTTGTTTTGCGGTATCATATTTTATATAGGGTAATTCAACATTACCACCGGCAGTTATAAAATTTATTGTGGCCAGGTGATGTGAGCGTTGATAAAGGTTTTGGTTCAATTGTATTTGTTGCACTTTCTTCCAGGTTAATAATGTAAACTTTCTTCCCCACATGCCTGAGTATATTTGCAGCCCTTCTTCATTTACATGCCACCGAAAAATTTTATACCATTTGTATGCATGCCATCCAAAATAAATGAAGAATAATATTATAGTAATACTCCATATCCCTATCCATAAATATAATATCCCAAAGAGAAGCAGTGCGATGGGCAATCCCATGATTAATGTTTTTCTTTTCCAATAAGCCGGTTCTATTTGTAAACCTTCACCAGGCTTTACAACCGTGGTTTGCTGGTAAACAGGAACAAGGGATAATATTGTTTTTAGTGATGTCACGGGGATTTGTATATGTTGTTTACGCTTTGTTTCATCATGGCCAATTGATTGCACATGTAGTATCCAGAAATCTATTTTTCTTCTCAGCCAGTTTGCTCTCCAGCTCAAAATCTGTATCTTACCATACGGAAGAATTTTTTGATGATTCGTAAAGAGTCCGAATGAGATCTTCCACGTGTTGCCATTATCTTCAACATTAAAATTGTAATATTTAAGTATGGTACGTATAATAGATGTGATAACAGAAACAACTGCCACTATTATAAAAACAATTCCTGCAACAAAAAAGGTTTGATTAATTATTTTGCCGGAATAAGTTCTGATTAATTCCACTTCATCAAAACTGAAAATCCTTTTTATATCATCTAATGCATTAAGGCTTAAGCCAAGTAAAATAACAAAGGCTTCAAGATGATTGGCTGATAAGCTTAGTTTAAGCAGATCAGCATTATTAAGTTTGTGCACCAACGCATTATTAATAACATGCGTATCAGGGATTTTACTTTCAGAATTTGATAAAAGCAGTTGCTTTAGCAGCTCAGCTTTTTTTATTGGCAATGCATGGATTTTTACTTCCATTTTTTCGCTGCCAGAACTATCCAAAGTAAGTTTTGTAACATTAAACAGTTGTTGCCACAGGCTTTGCTCTAAATTAACAGCATGAATATTTTGTATCGGAATAGAAAGTGCCTTCTTATGTAACCATCCTTTGTTGAGTATAAAGTTATTATTATCAATATGAAAACGATAAAACCAAAAGCTGAGAATAGTGTCTATAACCGCTACAATACAAAAACCTAACACGATAAGTATTACTGTTGAACCGGTTTCGTCATTTTTCTTTTTAAGAAATATGAGAATTAAAACAGGCCAGGCAATTTTTAATAAATTGAATGCTGTTTTCATCAGCATTATAATAATTGCTGCAGGCGATTGCCGCTGCGGGATGTGCCAGCTATCGTATTTATCACTGAGGTTTTCCATTCAATTGTATGCTGATCCACTCTTTTATTTGTTCGGCAGTCTGCATGGTAATTCCCCTGATAGTAAAATCAGCTTCATCAGAGCCTGCAGTATAAATGGAAATAGAAGCAAGGCCGAATTTTCTTTCTATTGGTCCGGTTTGTAAGCTTACATGCTGTATCCTTTTAAGCGGCACAATTCTAACCTTTTGCATAAACCAGCCACGTTTAAACAGAATGTCTTTATCACGTAAGGCATAGCCGCTTAATTTAAAACTTAAGCCAATAGAAAGCCAGCCGAATATCGATAAGGCAATAAAAATAGCAGATGCTGTAAAAATGATAACAGGCAATTGTATTTTCTTTATAAAATAAAACAAAAGCGCAGCTGCAATAAGAATTATTACCCCAGATATGCCGAAGCTGATCCTTGAAACTTGTAAATATGCTTTTTCAAGAGGATTAAAATGTACGTTTTCTACAGTCGGCAACTCCTGTGGTAAAATGGTAGTATTGGAAAAATTCATTGTGTAAAGTTAAATTCAATAAAATAGAAATGAGCCTGTGAGGATATATCTTATTACAAAAAAAATCCCACTGCTTTTGCAATGGGATCACATAAATTTTAAAGGGAAAACTATTCTGCTTTACCTTCTGTTGATTCCTGGATATCTTTTGCTTTTGCTGCCTTATCCTTAGTGTTCTTAGCATCATCTTTATCTGTCACAGCAGTTGTTTCTTTGGGTTTAGCTGCTTTTTTTACTTTAGTGGCTTTGGCAGGTTTACCTTCAGTAACATCAGATGGTTCTTTAGCTTTGCTTTCCTTTGCGTCTGTATTGTTTTCAGCCTTAACTTCAGGAATTACATTTGCCTCAGCAGTAACCTGGACAATTTCCGCTGCCTGATTATCTTCTGTCTTTGCTACAGGGGCTTCAGTTTTTATTTCTTTTTTTGATTCTTTAACTTCAGATGGTGCTTCAACTTTTGTGTCATGAGCTTCAGGTTTCGTTTCAGCTTTTGGCGCCTTTACTTCTGTTTTCTTTGTGGTAGCATCTCCTTCATCATCCATTTTTTTCTTAAGATCAGCCAAAGCACTTAAATCGCCTAGCGTGGTTTTTTCAACTTTACTTTGAATGTTCTTTACTTCTTTTTTAGTGCTCTCATTTTCTGCCCTTTTCTCCTTAAACTCTGCCTGCTTCTCTTCTTCTTTAGCCTGCTGCCATATTTTACTATGACTTAAAACAATCTTTTTATCATTGCGGTCAAATTCAATAACCATAAACTGGGCTATCTCATCAGCGCCAATCGTTTTATCATCTTCTTTAAATAAATGGCGGGCAGGTGCAAAGCCTTCTAATCCATAGGGTAGCTGAACTACTGCTCCTTTATCATCCCTTCTTGTAACCGTACCTTCATGCACACTTCCAACATTAAATGTTTCTTCCAATGAGTTCCATGGGTCTTCTTCAATTTGCTTATGCCCTAATTGAAGTTTGCGGTTATCTTTATCGATACTCATAATAACCACATCAATCTCATTGCCTGTTTTGGTATACTCATTGGGGTTATTAAAACGCTTAAGCCAGCTCAAATCACTTATATGTATCATACCGCCAATGCCCTGAGATAATTCAACAAATACACCATATGGAGTGATATTTTTTACCAATCCTTTGTGCTTGCTACCTTGAGGAAACTGTGATTCAATACTGCTCCATGGATCCTGCGTCATTTGTTTTATTGAAAGACTCATTTTCCTGTCTTCCTTGCTTAGTGTTACTACTTTAGCTTCATGCTCATCACCCAGTTTAAAAAACTCTTTTGCATTGATAGGAGTGTTAGCCCAGGTAATTTCACTTACGTGAACGAGGCCTTCAACACCAGGTAAAATTTCAAGAAATGCGCCGTAATCTTCTATATTAACCACCTTGCCTTTTACAACTTCGCCTTCTTTAATATTTTCAGGCAAAGTATCCCAAGGGTGGGGTGTTAATTGTTTTAAACCAAGACTGATACGCTTTTTATCATCATCAAAATCCAAAACCACTACATTAAGTTTCTGATCCAGTTTCAATACTTCTGATGGATGATTTATACGTCCCCAACTGATGTCAGTTATGTATAATAATCCGTCTAAGCCGCCAAGGTCGAGAAATGCACCAAAATCCGTAATGTTTTTGATAGTGCCTTCTAATACCTGACCTTTTTCCAGCTTGCCCATAATTTCAGCACGCTGTTGTTCAATATCACTTTCAATTAATGCCTTGTGAGATACTACGGCATTTTTAATTGTTTCATTTATCTTAACAACTTTAAATTCCATTGTCTTGCCAACAAACTGATCGTAATCAGTAACCGGCTTAACGTCTATTTGAGATCCCGGTAAGAATGTTTCCATACCAAAAACATCAACTATAAGTCCGCCTTTTGTTTTACTGGTAACTGTTCCAGTAACTATCTCCCCGGTTTTATGCATCTCAACAATACGCTGCCATGCACGGGTTGTACGGGCTTGTTTTCGGCTAAGATGAAGATTGCCTTCCCTGTCTTCTTTTTCAGCCACAAGCACTTCTACTTCGTCACCAACTTTAAGGTTAGGCATATCACGGAATTCGTTCAGAGAAACCAATCCGTCACTTTTAAAACCGATGTTTACAACAACATCAGTTTTGGTAAGCGCCACCACAATACCATTGATCATTTCGCCATCATTGATCTGCTTAAAAGTATTTTCATAAACATGATCATACTTTTGTTTTTCTTCTTTGCTGTAGCTAGTTACATTACGTTTGTCAACGCTCCAGTCAAAATCATCATGAGGGGTTTGTGGTGGAGGAGCAAAAGGTTCTTTCTTTTCTGAGGCCGGTTTTTCGGCAACAGCAGTTTCTGTAGTTTCGTTTTGCGAAGTTTGTTCAGAATCCACGGCAGGTGCATTTGTTGTTGCTGTATCCCGGGTATTATCAGGATCCTGTCCATCAGCATTTTGGCCTTCCTGTACGGCAGGCTGGTTAATAATATCGTTACTCATAAAATTGTAAATCCCAACGGTTTTAAATTGGGAGTGCAAAGGTAATAAATAGTGGGTAAAGTAAGCTGTTTTAGTTATGTTTAAATAATTTTGAGGCTAGCTTTAGTTCTAACTATCTTCAGTTGTATCCTACCCGATTAGGGGGAATTCTCACTATTAAAACATTTTTTTCTTCACTTAAAAATGCATTTCAATTATATTAATGTAAATCCTAAATTGCATTTTCGATTATTTAGCTAATATTAGTAAAATGAAGCCTTGGATAGAGAGTTTACAACAAACCAAGATTTTAAAATCTATTTTATACTTTTTTGTAGGGATTTTCAGTTATCCCGGGCTTGCTATCATCAATAAATTAAAAATATCCGGCACAGAAAATTTAAAAAATCTCCCAAAACGAAATGTATTATTTGTAAGCAATCATCAAACTTACTTCGCTGATGTAATTACGATGTTACATATTTTTTGTGCGGTAAAATGGGGCAAACATAATAGGCTGGGAATTCCATATTATCTTTTAAATCCTTTTACAAGAGTATATTTTGTTGCTGCAGAAGAAACTATGAAAAAGGATTTTATAAGCCGCTTATTTAGAATGGCTGGCTGTATTACAGTAAAGAGAGCATGGAGAAATGAGGGTAATGAAGTTCAACGAGGGTTAAATCCCGGGAATACCAGGAGTATTACGCAGGCATTAAAGAATAATTGGGTGATCACTTTTCCTCAGGGCACTACTACTTCATTTGCGCCGGGGAGAAAAGGTGCTGCATTTATTATCAAACAAAATAAGCCAATTGTAATACCTGTTGTTATTGATGGGTTCTCAAAAGCTTTTGATAAGAAGGGATTAAAGCTGAAAAAGAAAGGCTGTGTGCTGAGTGTAAAATTCAAAGAGCCTCTAAAGATTAATTATGATGATAAGATGGATGTAATATTGGAACAATTAATGGAGGCCATTGAGCAAAGTAAAAAATTTATGTCAGAGCCCAAGCAGAAGGTTCATGGCTGATAGTTCATGGTTTATAGGTGGGGCTTATTAACTATTAGCTATGAACTATGAACTGAATAAAGCTTTCAATTCCTTTGCATCCTTAGGTTTCATTTTTCCCCCTAAAATCAATCTTATTTGTCTCCTGCGCAATGCACCTTCAAATAATTTTATTTCATACTCTGTTTGAGGTTCAGCAGTAATTACTGGTTTAGGTTTTCCATGTGGGTCAAGGGCTACAAATGTATAATAGGCCTCATTACTTTTATATTTATGCTGCCGGATAATATCTTCTCCCCAAACATTTAAATGAACTTCCATGCTGGTATTAAAGGCTCTTGTTACCTTAGCTTCAATATGAACCACATTGCCAAGCCTTATTGGATTTGTAAAAGATATATTATCTACAGAAGCAGTTACTACGGGAGAACCTGAGTGTTTTGTGGCTGAAAGAGCGGCTCCAATATCCATCCAGTACATCAATCTTCCGCCCATCAAATTTCCAAAAACATTGGTATCGTTGGGCAATACCAGTTCCGTCATTATTATTAAACTTTCTGATGGCTTTTTTCTTTCCATTTTTATTTTTTTGTAAAGATACCTTTGATGAGTATATAAAGTAAATAGAGGACCTAAAGTATATAAGTGGATAAAGTAGATTATGCGTTAACTAATCCTTAATTAGTAATCAATTATCAAATCAGTAATTTCGGTTTCCAAATTTTTATATGGTCTCTTTTGATAATACTGAATTGGCATTTGCCTACAAAACAACCAAAGAATTAAAGAAAGCAAAATTCCTTTTCTCTTCTATGGGTATTGGGTGGCTGGTAAAATTAGGAACACGGTTAACTCCCTGGGCTATAAAAGCTCACCTGCCCATAAATGGTATTATTCGAAATACTATTTTTAAACAATTTGTGGGCGGCGAAACATTGCAGGAAACTGCAGGAGTTGCAGATAAATTAGCGCAATATAATGTGCAGGTAATTTTGGATTATGGTGTTGAAGGGATAGAAGGTGAGGATAGTTTTGATAAAGCTGCTGATGAATTTATTAAGGTTATTCAATATGCAGCAACACAGCCAAGTATACCTTTTATCAGCATCAAGCTTACCGGCTTTGCAAGGTTTGGGTTGTTGAAAAAGTTAGATACAGCAGCAGATAATAAAAGCGGCGTGGAAGGAAGAATAAATATTGAGGCTTTAACAGACAACGAAAAAGCAGAATGGAATAAAGTTGTTATTCGGTTGATAAAGATTTGCGAAGCAGCGCAAAGAAATAATGTAGGTGTGTTAGTAGATGCTGAAGAAACATGGATACAGGATCCGGTGGATGCACTCACTATGCAAATGATGGAAAGGTTTAATAAAAGCAAAGTGGTTGTTTATAACACTATACAGCTTTACAGGCATGATAGGTTACAGTTTTTTAAAGACAGTTTAGCTGAAGCGCAAAAGAATAATTTTATTTTAGGTGTTAAACTGGTGAGAGGGGCTTACATGGAAAAAGAAAGAAGACGAGCTACAGCCATGAATTATCCATCACCTATTCAACATGATAAGGAAAGCACAGATAACGATTATAATGCAGCAATAGAATTTTCCATGGAACAACTTGATAAATTATTCGTAATTGTAGCATCTCATAATGAATACAGTAATCTTAATGCTACACAACTTCTTCAGCAAAAAAATCTTCCACTAAATCATTCTCATGTACACTATTCTCAATTGCTTGGCATGAGTGATAATATTACTTTTAATCTTGCCAAAGCAGGATGTTCAGTAAGCAAATATTTGCCATTCGGGCCGCTAAAAGATGTTGTTCCATATTTAATGAGAAGAGCACAGGAAAATTCATCCGTAAGCGGTCAAACCGGAAGAGAGTTGCAGCTTATTAAAAAGGAATTGAAAAGGAGAAGACAGAAAGCATAATCTTCTATTGAATTTTTACGATTCTGTTTTGAACCAGTGCAAAAACTTTATCAGTTTTTTTCGGATTTATCTTATAAAGCCCGGTAAAATGGCTGAATGCGGGCAGTATTGCATAATCTTTGGTAAAGTAAAAACATGGAAAGCGTAAAGACTGCTTTCCTATTCCATTCATGTAAATGCCGGGATGAACATGGCCTGAAAAAGTGAAGTTGGTATTAGAAGATTCCTCTTCGCAGGTTTCATTAATATCATGTGTAAAACAAAAATTATTTACTGAAAGTTTTTGTTTTGTTACATCGATATTAGCCTCTTTATAATATTTTTTTGCAAGAATATCATGGTTTCCTCTTATAAGCCGTATTTGTAAATGAGCAAGATCATTTCTCCATTTTAGGAACATATCCATTTCTTTATTGGCATGGCTGTGAAAAAGATCACCTACAATAAATAGTTGCAATGGGTTAAAGAATTGTACCTGCGCAAATAATCGCTGCAGGTCTTCTTTAAATATGTTTTGCGGAACACCAATACCTGATTTTCTAAAGTGCCCTGTTTTACCAAAATGAAGATCAGATAATATCAATGCTTTTTCTTCTTCCCAAAAAATGCAACGCTCAGCGGAAAGCCAGAGGTGGTTATTTTTTAAAATAAATAATTGCTGTTGCATGTAAAAAAAATAAGCTTATTGCGTGAACTGGACCAGGTATAAATGATATGGCTTTTCATTATTAAACTCATGAAACACTTTAACCTGGTGATTTTGCAAATGGAGTTTATCGGTTATGTAAAAATTATCTTTTTTAATACTATCAGTTAGTTGTAGAATATCATTTCTACTTATATTTAGGTGAAATGCAAATCCATCCAGATTACCTACATCACTTCCGCTAAGTATATACATAGGCTTATTTTTTGTTATGTGGGATATTATTGAAGCATCTTTTTCTAATTGTCTTAAACTTTCTCCCCGCTGATCTACCACAAACCAATTGAATCCAATTCGCATTAATGCCAGGGCAAGTGCAAAAACAAGTATTTTATTCAATTGTGATTTAAAAAAGATAAGGCATACGCCAACAAAAGCTATACATAAAGCCATTGATTTAATCCAGACATAATTAATAGAATTTGTCATTTTAATAAACGGAAATAGTAAACAAACCGCAGGCAGTAACAGAAGCCAGCCCCCAAAAACATATGAAATGAATTTATTTTTCCAGTCCTCCGAATTTTTATATTCATAGTAAAAAAAAGTTAACACTGTAAATAACAAAGGAAGTATAAAAAAAAGATAACGGGCATATACCTCCGGAGAAGACCAGTAAATAATAAAGTTGCTTAAAAAAATAACAGCATTATAAAAAATGAATGGGTTACTGTTTAGTTTTTGATAAAAACCTTTCCGAAATAATAATACTAACAGTATCATCCACGGAGCATAATGGTATAAAAGCTTGAAAGGATATGTTACTACATGAAGAATGATATCACCTATCGAAAATTTAACGATTGTTCTGTCAGTACTTTCTGTAAGCAGTTTTTTAAAAAGTAGAAGAGGCTCAAAATTATTTTTTTGAAAATAGATTAAATAATAACCTCCGGTGATTATCAGAAATAATAAAATGCCTGTAAAATGCGATAGTGAGAATAGCAGCCTGATTCGTTTTGTATAAATAAAATATATAGTTAAGGTAATACCCTGGCATACAACCGCAGACAAGCCCTTCATCAGGAAGGCTATAGCTGTTAAGAAATATGTTATGAGAAATAATAATTCAATTTTTTTCTTTTTATCCAGGTGGTATACAAGCATCATCGAAGTGTACATTATCAATCCAAAAGAAATATCTATTAACCCCTGCAGTGAATCATAAATCAGTATTCTGCCATTAGTTAAAAATGTAATAGCGCTTAGCAGGGCCACTGTATTATTTACGTATCTTTTTACAAAATAGTAAATACAAAACCCCATGATAAAAAGAGAAATAATAACAGGTAATCTTAGTGCAAACGATGAATAACTTCCCAATACATGGAATGAGGAAGCGATTATCCAATTGTATAAAGGAGGTTTATTTAGATAAGGTTGGGCGTACAATGTTGGTGTAAAATAATCGCCGCTTATTCTCATTTCTGCTGTAACTAAAGCCCTGCGGCCTTCATCAGTTCTGTTGTCAACAGGTAACGTCCCCAGGGCTGCCAGATATCCGTATAATAGTAAAACGATAACCAGCAGGAAAAGCCAGTTATTCCATCGGTTAGTATTTTCAATTTTATTTATTCCGGATAATAAATTCACTTATGTTTGGATTGATCAACTCATTCTTTCTCTTATCAGTTTTTTTAACTGGGCAGAAAATGTGTTGTAAAAATAAATATTCATTTCTCAAGTTGCATCTGCATACGCTTTACCCTGTCTTCCAGTTTTTCTGATGAAAGATCCTGCCGTAAGCTATCTACTTTAACCGGGAAACAAAATGGGGTTAACCGCTTTGGAAATGTAATGATGATATTCCCTTTTTGAATTCGTTCCAGCATATTTCTTAAACGGGCTTCCTGCATTTCCTGTTCCATTACTTCATTATGTGCCTGTCTTAGTAAAAGATTATTGGGATCATATTCTGCAAACACATTATACAACAACGATGCAGAAGCCTGGATATGTCTTGCCTTTTTTTGTTGCCCCGGAAGCCCCTGGAAAATAAGTCCGCCGATAACAGCAATTTCCCTGAATTTTCTTCTTGCCATTTCTGAACTGTTCACGCTTTTATGAATATCATTCAATAAATTGTTTGGAGAAAATAATTCATATACATTAGAATCATCAACCGGTATTGGTTGATCGCTCAGAAGTTCAAAGCTGTAATCATTCATCGCTAAGGAAAATGTTATTGGTGTTATCTGGCTTATTCGATATGCCAATATAGCTGCTATAGCCTCATGCACCAGTCTTCCTTCAAAAGGAAAAACGAAAAGATGATAGCCATCTTTGGTTTCAATTTGCTCTATCAGCAGTTCATTTTCTTTTGGTATATGAGATAAGTATTGTTGTAATTCGAAGAGAGGTTTCAAGACGGTAAGTTCGTCGCAAGTCTTCCCCTTCAGGAGAGATTTAGAGAGGTCAGCGGCCTCGTCAAATTTCTTTCTCAGCATAAAACCAAGCTTTGCTGAAAGCGGCATTCTGCTTCCCTGCCAGCTGGGCACCATAGATTTTTGCGAGTTGGATTTTCTTACCAATACGGTCATGTCTTTTATCATTACAAACTCCAGGTTTCTGCCAGCCAGCGTAAAAACATTCCCCGGCTGCAATCTTGAAACAAACCATTCTTCAACAGCCCCAATAAAGCCACCACTGATAAATTTAACCTTCATCATGGGTTCACCAACAATCGTCCCTATGTTCATGCGATGCCGCATGGCCATCCTCCGGTTATTTATTTTATACATACCATTTATTATCTCTACTTTTTTAAAATCATCATATTGCTGCAGTGCAATGCCACCTGCAGTTATAAATTGTAAAAGCTGATGCCATTCATCTTCTGTAATTTCACTATAACAATGTGTTGATATTATTTCTTTATAAAGTTCCTCTTGGTTAAATCCATCTGAAATAGCAAGCGTACTTAAATATTGTATCAGTACATCAAAGCATAAAATTCTTGGCTCACGATCCTCGATAAATCTTTTTTCTGTGGCCTCTTTCAATGCTGCGGCTTCAACTAATTCCAATGAATGGGTTGGAAGAAAATAAATTTTACTGGTAGCATCCGGCTGATGTCCGCTTCTTCCTGCCCGTTGTAAAAATCTTGAAACGCCTTTGGGTGAGCCAACCTGTATTACCGTTTCAACAGGCCTGAAATCAACTCCTAAATCAAGACTTGAGGTACAGACAACCACTTTTAATTTTCCTGTATGCAGATTTTCTTCTATCCAGCTGCGAAGCTCAAGCTCAACGCTTCCATGATGTAAGGCAATAGCCCCGGCCAGTTCGGGAGCCGCATTTAATATTCCCTGATACCATTGCTCACTCATTCCTCTTGTGTTTATAAAGATGAGTGTAGTTGTACTTTGCTCAATAATAGGGATCACTTTGTGAACGAGTTTTATCCCAATATGTCCTGCCCAGGGATACGTTTCTATCTCGTCTGGTATTAAAGATTCTATCTCAATTTTCTTTTTTATTTCTGCGGTAACTACCTCACCCCCTTCCCCTCTCCACATGGAAAGCGGGGAGAGCAGCACTTCCCTAGCTTGTTCTAGGTTTCCAATGGTTGCTGATATTCCCCATACTTGCAGCTTCCGGCTTCCGGCTTGAAGCTTATTTAATGCTACTAATCTTGAAATAGCCAATTCTACTTGTACACCTCTTTTACTTCCCAATAATTCATGCCATTCATCTACAGCAATAATTTTTAATGTTTTAAAAAAATCAGGATAATGTTTCTGTGCTAAAAGCAGCTGCATGCTCTCAGGAGTTATGATTAGCACTTCCGGCATTTGCCTCTTTTGTTTTTGCCGTTCACTTATTTCTGTATCACCATTTCTAATGCCTATTTCCCATTTCATATCCAGCTCTACTATAACTTCTTGCATTGCACGGCCAATATCTTTAGCCAATGCACGTAAAGGTGTTATCCATAATAATTGTAATCCGTTCTTCTGTTTGGTTTTGTAATCGGTTGAATGATTATTAATAAAATCTATTATTGCGCCAAGAAAAATAGAATAAGTTTTTCCGCAGCCTGTTGGCGCATTCACCAATCCTGATCTTTTTTCAATTATATGCTGCCATGTTTCTTCCTGGAAAGCAAATGGTTGGTTCCCTTTAGCTGCAAGCCAATCTGAAATGATGCTATATCCCTTGGTTTTTATTAGTATCAAGATATTTTTTTATAAAACTGATTATCCTAAATATCTGTATTTAAGGAAGGATAAAGGATACAAATGTTATAGGTTCAGCTTTTAATGCCTTAGGTTTACTATTTCAATAAAAATAAGGCTTATCGAATTAGTTCAAAGAAATGCGTAACTGGGTATTAAGTTTCTGTGGACAACTTTTATTAAGAATTAAAATAAATAGATTTCCTTTGCGCCCATATTGGTATAAATACCTTTTTAAATTGTATTCATACCATCTTTCCTTGTACCCTCCGGATTGCTAAGAATTTTCCCTAAAAAAGAAACTTCATCACAAAAACCAACAATCTAATTTATTCCATATGGGAATGGTTTGTACTAATTTATAACTGGAATTGTAGAGTTTTAAAAAGATTCATCTATTCAAAAAATTAGAATATAGAATCTATAAGTCAAAAACCATTCTTGTGAAATGTGGGTAACTTTAATTAGGATACTAAAAAATAACATTTCCTTTGCGGCCTGACAGGGTATAAGTACCATAATAAATAGTAGAAATACCGTATTCCTTATTCAAACTATCCAATAGTACCTCCTTTAATGAGGAGCGTGCATGATATTGTTATAAACTTAATTAAAAACAACAGGGATGGCAGGAGTAAACGCAGCATAGAATATAATCCCTGGACAGATAAAAGGTAAACAAAGATTATTAAAGAGGGTAAAGTCAAATCAAGTTAAAGCCTTGCGTTTCTACGCTGAGGCTTTTTTTTAAAAACAAAAACAAATGAGAAAATTATTTACCATATTATTATTCTTAACAGCTTGTTCAAAAGAGCACATAGAAAAACCAAACCTCTTTACAGCTTCTGTATCTATCAATCCAACTTCTAAAACATTATTCTATGATGTTTTTTACAGCAATGATAAAGTTTACTGGTTAACAGCAAAACATATTGTACCTGCAAAGCAATATGGTAAGCAGGATATATCATTTGATTTTAAGGTAGAAAATATATCCGGTTGCCCTCGGCAAATTGATTTTAGAAAACCATTATACGGCTGTATGAGGGAAACGCTAACAGGCACCACAACTGATTTTGAAATAAAAATGTATTGGGATGTAATTATAAAATAAAAAAACCCTTCACCGTAAATGAAGGGTTGCAAATATTGTCTCACAATTAAAAAGCAAATGTATGCAACAAAACAACGCAAACCACCTTCCAGAAAAAAATTCTGTTGAGGTTTTACAAAATCCACCAAATGAAAGTTCCTTTTCACTCAATGGCTTTGAACACGCCCAGAGGTAGCTAAAATTTAATGGTACAGAATGGGTTAATATCACAAATCTTGATACGGAACCTGATCCAAGTTTAACCAAAGGTGGATGTAGTTTAGAGAATGTTTTCAAATTTGATTATGGCACTAAAGGCAGAACTCCAACGCAATACAGAATGGTATTGAATGGTAATTGGGGTACTGCTGATCTTAATGTATTGTTTAAATCTGGCACAAACACAGGTTGCTGCGCTGCCACTTACCCAAACGCAGGCATTGGTTGTAAGATAGAGGAAGAAGATTGCTCTTTTTCACAGGGTTATTGGTTTGCAAATAACGTAAATCATCGTAATGGCATTCATCCATGGTATGTAGATGCAACAGATCCTTCTCTTGGCTTAAAAACCGTAACGATCGGCGGAAAGACATATACCAATGCAGAAGGACTTGCAATATGGAATTCTTCTAACAAAGGTGGTATAGAAGATTCTAAAAAAGCATTTACGCAGCTTTCTGCAATTTTGCTGAGTGGTGTTGATATTGCAGCAGATGTTTCTCTTACTACTGCTGTTGCTACAATTGAATGTTGGCTTTCAACTCAATCTAAATTAACTGATACTTTTTTACCAAATCAATCTAATGGTAGCATAGCCAATTGCGGTAATGCAAAAAATGCAGCTGATGTTATTAGTACTTGGATTAATACCCATCATTGCGCTGAGTAAATTAGTAATTAATTATTTATACCGGGTCTCTAAACTGACCCGGTTTTTTTATTTTATACATTATCAAACTATTTTTGCAGGATATTGTAAAACATGTATAAAAAAAGATATTTTCTTTATTTCCTGTTATTTACTATAGTATTTTCCAACGCCTGTAAAAAAGAAGATGCTTTAGGTAACAGGGATTATAAAACGCTGGGCTCATCAGCACATAGTCTGCTCTCTACCGATCCGTATTCCGAATTACAAATTGAAATTCACTATATGCCCGGATATGCAATTGACACCTCCAGTATTAATAATATGGTTAATTTTTTAAAGCAACATATTAATAAGCCGGGAGGAATAAATGTAAATCAGCAGCAAATTGAAGCCAGTGGTAAGTCTGCTTTGGCATTAAGTGAAATTGTAAGCATAGAAAAAAAGAAACGCACTATTTATACGGGTAATAACAGTATTGCTGTGCATGTATTAGTAACTGATGGATATTATTCTTCAAGTCCTGCTTCAATAGGTACTTCATACTGGAACACTTCGATATGCATCTTTGGAAAAGCAATAAATGATAAATCCGGTGGTGCAGGACAGGTTACCAGAACAGCATTAATGAGTACAATTCTTCAACATGAGTTAGGGCATTTAATGGGTTTGGTAAACCAGGGTTCATCCATGCAAACCAATCATATTGATGCAGCTAATGGTGCTCATTGTACTAATAACAAATGCCTGATGTATTATTCCATTGAAACAGGTACAACGGCTAATTCCATACCTTCGTTAGACGCAAATTGTATAGCTGATCTTAAAGCTAATGGGGGAAAATAATAATTTGCTGAAATAATATTATTAATTATCCTGATTATTTACCATACATTTTCAGCATCGCTTTTAAATCTTCAAGTGTATTTATCTCGTCCACCTTTTTATCTTTTCTCCACCTGCTCATCCTGGGGAAACGCAAAGCCACACCACTTTTATGGCGATTACTTGCAGCAATTCCTTCAAAGGCAATCTCAAATACAAGCTCCGGCTTTACAGTTCTAACAGGGCCGAATTTTTCAATCGAATTTCGTTTGACAAAATTATCAACCTGCGCAAATTCTTTATCTGTTAATCCTGAATAAGCTTTTGTAAAGGCAATAAGCTTATCACCATCCCTAACAGCAAATGTATAATCAGTATATAAATTACTTCTTCGGCCACTGCCTTTTTGGGCATAGATCATTACACAATCAATTGTTAGTGCATCAATTTTCCATTTCCACCAATCGCCTCTTTTTCTGCCAACCTGATAAATTGAATTTTTTCTCTTCAACATTATCCCTTCACTGTTCATTTCCCTCGAGCTTTTTCTTAGCTCTGCCAAATCATTCCAATTGGTAAAATTAATTACAGAAGATAACCGTATTGCATTGTTATTTATAATTTGCAATATTTCTTCCAGTTTATTTCTTCTTTCGGCTAAAGGTTTATTTCTCCAGTCTTCGTAATTAAATTCAAGAAGGTCATAAACAAAAAAACAGATCGGGGCTTCTATTAATTGTTTCTTTGTAATATTTTTTCTGCCGATTCTGGTTTGTAAAACAGCAAAAGGCATAGGCTTTCCATTTTCTGCAGGAATAATTTCTCCATCTAAAACAATCCCATCAGGAAGTAGATCTTTTAAAATAAAATACTCAGGAAATTTATCTGTCATTAATTCTTCACCACGGCTCCATACAAATAATTCATTATTCCTTTTTATCATTTGTCCGCGGATACCATCCCATTTCCATTCTGCCTGCCATTCTTCAGGATTTCCTAAAGCAGATGGTTCATCTTCCAAAGCATAAGCAAGGTAGAAGGGGTAAGGCTTAGAGTGATCTATATCAGTAACTTCAGTACTTAACAGGTTAGAAAAAGTTGTTGTTGAAGGATCCCAATTACCGCTTATACGGTGTGCAATAACAGATGATGACAGGTCAACAATTTTTGATAAGGCGTTTACCATTAAACTTTGTGAAACACCTATTCTAAAACTACCTGTAATAAGTTTATTAAAAACAAATCTTTCAGCCTGGGTCATTTTATTCCAGCTATCAAGAATAAATTGTTTTTTAACATACTCATTTTCTTTTTCTATTTCAATAAATTTTTCTAAATAGAAAGAGAGACTTTTTCCTTCACTTTTAATAATTGGATCAGGGAGTAATAAAGCAATAGTTTCACCAAGATCGCCAACAGTACTATAGCTTTCAACAAATAACCAGGATGGAATGCCAGCCATTTCTATACACCATTGTGAAAGTAAGGTAGAACTTACTATTCGCCTGGGCCTTCTTCCGGAAAAAATTGCAATTACCCAAACTTTATCTTTATCATCTGCAACAGTAAAATATTCCGCCAGTGATTCAAGCTTATCATTTGTTTTTGTAGAAGAACTTATTTGTGTTACTAATGCAGCAAATTGCCCCATCCCATCCTTCCCCCACAGGGAAGGAGTTTGAATTGACTCATTATTAGTCTTATCAATCTGCATAAACTTCGTTTCAATAACTTATTGCAAGTCTAAGCGCTCTTCATTTTGTTCCTCCCTTTGGGGGAGGATAGGTGGGGCTTCTTCATCCTCATTACCATATTCTGTTTTAACTTCTGCTGCAATGGCAATTCCTTCTTCATTCAAATACCTACTGAAGGCTGATTGAAATCCATGTGTTACAAAAACCCTTTCAGCTTCAGTTGCTTTTATACTTTCAAGTAAGCCTTTCCAGTCTGCATGATCACTTAATGCAAAGCCTGCATCCACATTTCTTCTTCTTGCATTCCCTCTTACCTGCATCCATCCGCTACATACACCTACTGAATAAGGTTGAAACTTTTTCATCCATGGGGATGAGTCTGCACTGGGTGGGGCAATTACAACCGTTCCCTTCAACGCTTCCTTTGGAGTATCCGGGGTTATTCTTTTTACAACTGGTAATTTCCATCCGGCATTTAATAAGGTTTCATGTGTATTCCATATGGCGCCATGCACATAAATATCCTGCGTGGTTTCTTTTATATATTGTAACACACGTTGGGCCTTACCAAGGCTGTATGCCAGCAGTACACTTGTTTTTCCATTTTCCTTGTTCCTGTTGATCCAATTGATAATACCCTCAAAAATTTCCTGCTGAGGTTTCCATTTATAAATAGGTAAGCCAAATGTTGATTCAGTAATAAACGTATTGCATTTTAATGGTTCAAACCTTCCGCTCAATCCATCATCTTCATTTTTATAATCACCGCTTACAACCCAAACTTCTCCATTATATTCTAATCTTACTTGTGATGATCCTATAATATGTCCGGCCGGATATAAAGAAATTTTTACCCCATTAATATTTATTGTTTCTCCCCATTCAATACTTTCATAGTTGTTATCACCCAGGCGTAATTGCAATAAAGGTTTTGTATAATGATGGCACAGATATTTTTTATGGCCAAAATATGCATGATCGCTGTGGGCGTGAGTTATTACAGCACTGTCCACCGGTTTCCAGGGGTCAATATAAAAATTACCCTGAGAACAACAAAGCCCTTTATCTGTAAAACTTATAAGATTCATCTGCAATAAATTTCTAAGTTACAAGCGTGCTGTAAGTTATAGTAAAAAGCTTTGGATTTGCCTTCACAAAGAGGCCGGGAATTTCTGTTTGCCGGCATTCAGGCTAAGTAGATGCCCTTACCATTCACGTGATACAGCCCCATTTAAAATACGCATAATATATAAATGCTTATTTTCAAAATAATCCGGCTGTAAAGCCCCTTTCTTTAAAAATACCGGCCTGAAATTGTGTTCATTAAAAATAGTTTGCGATTTATCATTTAAATGAGATAAAATATTCCCCGGGTATCTTAATAAAAGCTTTGTGAACATATAAATTGTTTCGAAGCCTCTATAGGCCATATCTGAGGGTTTTGTTTTATATCTTCTCAAATACTCATTTGTTAGCGTAGTATTGAACCAATTGCTTTTTGAATTGTAATAAGGTGTTGTGAAGTGCACCGGAAAATCTTTGTAAGCATTTTTAGCTGTAAATATTTTAAATCCATCCCAGTTCGGCATTCCGATTAAAATAAGAGGATAACTTTTTCTAATTGCAAAGCAGGCATTTGCTACTGTTTTTGCAAAACTTTCATCTAAGCTTGCAGCTATAATTACAGTACGCTTTGTACTATCTAATCTTGATTTCAAAAAATAAGAGGATATAGTACTATCTACATGTATGGTTTGAATATTTAATAATGGCTTGCCTTCCTGCTCATTCTGTGTTTTAAAATAAGATGCTATTTTATCTTCCTGCACTCCGGGTTTTTTTAAAAGAATAATTTTATCCGTACCATGATTTTGTAAAATATAACTATATATGCCCTCACAGTGCGCCTTTAATGTTGAATTTATTATTATAAGGTTGGGATTACCTGATACACCGCCATCATTTGGGTAGGTTGCAGATATAAAAGGAATATTTTTTTTGGCAGAAAAATCAGCCAGCACTTTAAAATCTGTATCTTTTACACAGCCTATTATTAAATCAAAGCTGTCTAATAGCTTATTTTGTATAAGCCATGGCAGAGGCTGAGTAAAAGACTTGGTATCATAAATAAATGCTTCTACCCGTTGATTAAAGAGAGATAATGTATCCAATGCAATTTCTGCACCCTGTACAAAATCTACCGCAGGCATAATAAATTTGGGAATGGTTTTATCTGAACGAAGCTGGTAATTAGTAAATACGGAATCAAGGTATAATGGGGCAAAAACGCCAACTTTATATACTTTTTGTGTGTTATAATTTTCCTGCGCAAATAGATATTTGTTACCTGTAAAAAATACCAACACAAAAAAGCCTAAAATTGTTTTCTTCATAGTAGCTTTCTTAATCGATGATTTAAAATTTTTATTCCCATTCAATAGTGGCAGGTGGCTTGCTGCTGATATCATATACCACCCGGTTTATCCCTTTTACATTATTTATTATTTCAGTCGATATTTCTGCAAGAAAATCATATGGAAGGTGTGCCCAGTCTGCCGTCATTCCATCCACTGATGTAACTGCTCTTAATACAACAGTAAATTCATATGTTCTTTCATCACCCATCACACCTACACTTTTTACCGGCAATAAGATAGTGCCTGCCTGCCATACAGTTGCATATAAATTATGTTTTCGCAAACCATTTGTATATATGGCATCAGCCAGTTGCAACAATTGTACCTTTTCTTCCGTTACTTCTCCCAGTATCCTAATCGCTAATCCCGGACCCGGAAATGGATGCCGGGATAGTATTTCATCAGGAATACCCAATTCTTTTCCAACTTTTCTTACCTCATCTTTAAACAGCGAACGCAAAGGCTCAATTAATTTCAAATTCATTGCAGCCGGTAATCCTCCAACATTATGATGTGATTTAATTGTTACCGATGGACCATGTACTGAAACTGATTCAATAACATCAGGATAAATGGTACCCTGTGCTAAAAAATCAATTCCGGTGATTTTATGTGCTTCCTCATCAAATATTTCTATAAAACTTTTTCCTATAGCCTTTCTTTTTTCTTCAGGCAAAACTTTCCCGGCAAGTTTGGCGTAAAAATGATCCGTGGCATCTACACCATTAATGTTCAATCCCAAATTTTTGCAAGTAGATAAAACCTGTTCAAATTCATCTTTTCTAAGAAGTCCGTTATCAACAAAAATTCCAAAAAGATTTTTGCCGATTGCCTTATGAATTAAGAAAGCAGCAACCGTAGAATCAACACCACCACTTAATGCCATTATTACTTTTTTATTACCGATCTGTTTTTTTAAGGCTTCAACTGTATCGGTAATAAAATGTGCAGGTGTCCAATCCTGATTACAGCCACATATATCAACTAAAAAATTCTTTATTATTTTTTTGCCTTCTGCAGAGTGATAAACTTCGGGATGAAATTGCAGGCCATAAATAGTATGATCAGGGTTTGTGCTTTTAAAGGCAGCAACCGGAATACTTTCTGTAGTGCCTAATATTTCAAATCCATCCGGAAGTTTTTTTATACTATCGGAATGACTCATCCAAACGTTTGAAGTTTTAGGAAGGCCTTTTAGCAATGTATCTTTTTGTATAACCTTTAAAACAGCACGTCCATACTCCCTTTTATCACTTTTTTCTATTATACCACCAAAATCTTTGGCTGTAAGTTGTGCACCATAACAAATACCCAATACCGGCAATTTTCCTGACAGTTTTTTGATATCCGCAATAGGTGCAAAGTCGTCATTAACTGAAAAAGGAGACCCGGAAAGTATAACACCTTTCAAGCCATCAAATTCTATTTTTTTATTGAATGGAATAATTTCGCAATACACATTTGCTTCCCTCACGGAACGTGCAATTAACTGGGTATATTGAGAGCCAAAATCAAGAATTAATATTTTATCACCCATTGGCCGCAAAGTTACAGCGTTTTGATTCATAGCTTTATTAAAACTGTTTATATGCAACGATTATTATTTGCCTTTTTATCAGCCACTGTTCTTATCTCCTGCCAATCAATCTCCGGAAGTGGAAATATAATCACTGAAGTAAGAAATTATAATGAATTTACAGGAATAAAAAATTCAGGTTCAATAGATGTACAGGTGATGCAAACTGAAAGCAAGGAAATAAAAGTTGAAGCTGATGATAATGTTATGCAATATGTAATAACAAAAATAGAAGATGGCATACTGCATATTTATCTAAAGGAAAAATTATCGTACAGAAATATAAATGTCAGGGTTTTTGTTAATACCCCATTAATGCAAAATTTATCAGTAACGGGTTCGGGTACAATTATGTCAAAAAACGTTATCAAAGATAAGAGGCAGATTGAGATGAAGGTGTCCGGTTCCGGCGAGATCAATTTAAATATTGAAACCCCATCAGTTATTGCAACTATAAGCGGATCCGGCAACATTAGAGCGCAGGGACGAACAAAAAATTTCAATTGTAAGATAAGCGGCAGTGGTGAATTGATGGCCAAAAACCTGTTAAGCGAGAATACAAATATTAAGGTTAGCGGTAGCGGAAATGCACATGTATTTTCCAGCATTAAATTAAATGCAACTGTTAGCGGAAGCGGCGATATTAATTATAGCGGAAATCCATCATCTCCTCAAATTCATAAATCGGGCAGTGGCTCTGTTCAACCGGGAAACTAAAATCTTATTCAAAAAAAAAGGAGCGGCAAGTGCCGCTCCTGGTATGGTTAAATTAAAATCTATCTGGGTTGTTTAAGCAAGGTTATGGTTGCCATTTCTCTTACCTGTATTACACGAACCATGTACAACCCGGGCATATAGTTAGCACCTAACCTGAATGATTTTGTAAATGTATTGTTCCAACGTTCAACTTCTCTTCCCATTGCATCACTTACCAATATACTCATTGGCTCTGGAGTATTGCCACCTAAGATCGTAATAATGAAATAATCTTTGGAAGGGTTTGGAGCTGCAGAAATAGAAAGATCAGAATAAGGAGCAGATGAAGAGCAGCTGCCTAAAAAATCTCCATGTGCCAGGTGAGCTGAAACAGCATTGACTTCAACTTCTATAGTATTTGCTTTATGACATATAACCACGTTATTTGAATTTCTAATTCCTCTTACAATAATTGCAGTTATAGTTTTTGAAGCAGATGCCAGGCAGCCTTTTGAATCAGTGACCACAACATTATACAGTGTATTTGCAGTTGGGCTAACTGTTGTAGAAATTCCTGATGTTCCGTTTGACCAGCTGTAAGTATAGTCAGGTGTGCCGCCGCTTGCATTTGCATTTAAAGTTAATAAGCTTGCCGGAGAATAACCGGGATAAACAGTATTGGCTGCTACTCCCTGCGTTATCGAAAATGCATCCGGTATGGTAACAGTTGGATTGGAATTAATGGTAATAGTTGTCTGGCAGGTTGCTGTATTTAAAAAATCATCAGTAACCATCCAGGTTATTGTACTTATTCCCGGGTTAAATATTCCACTTGCATTATTAGTGTTTCCCGTTCTTGATGTGGCACCACTGATTACATAACTGTAATTTACAACTCCACAATCATCAGTTGCAGAAAGTGTTGGTACAGTATAAACATTATTACTGCTTGCGCAAAATGATGTTGCAGGAACACATGCTGGAATTATTGGTGCACTTGTATTTCTAAACTGGTAACGGGTAAATACAGGGTAGTGATCAGTTGTGGTTTTACCATAATTAGGTATTAAGGCTGCAACATCCGTTAAAATAGTTGCTGTAGCGTGTAAATAAAATGGCTGAAATTCATTTGACAGGATAACATGGTCTATCACATCATTATAACTTACTGTAGATTTTTTACCTGCAAGGCTTAATGCCAATGTTGGCGAAAAGAAACTTGCCGGGTCTGTTGTAAATGCACTGTATGAAGTAGTAGTAAATCCTGCAGTGATAGACTGGTCAAGATCGTCATTAAAATCTCCTAAAATAATTATATTATCATTCGGAAAATATAGATTTAATGTATCATGCAATTCCGTTGCAGCCGCTTGTCTGCGTGCATACGATGTTGCAGTAGGAGATGTATTTGCCTTTGCATGTATCAAAACAAAATTTATTCTTTTTGTTACACAATTAAGCGTTAGATCAGCTGTCATTAAAAATGGATAGCGGCCACTGGCCCAGTTATTATAGGAGGTGCTTGTAATATTCTGGTTATTTATTAAAGGCCTTGATGTTATGTTTTTAAAGAGTGAGGTTTTATAAACAAATGCTTCTTTCTGTGCTTCGGCAATCGGTCCTCCGGTAGGGTCCGGTGGGTTAACACGTGACCCGTAATTGCTTACTATGTAGGCGTATCCCGGCATTTGCCGTACCACATTGCCTAATTTTGCAGTATCTACTACTTCTACCAGACCATAAATATCTGCCCCAATATTTTGTAAAACAGTTTTTACATTTTGCTCCTGAAGGATCTCGTTAGTTGGTCCAAATCCGGTGCTGCCAAACCATTCAATATTCCAGTTTACAACTTCAAGAGTGGTAGCCGGATCAATACTTGTTCCTTTTAAATTTATTGTAGATGATAAAGCAGATGTAGTTACAATAACAGTTCCTGTAAAATTCTGGTTAGCTAAATTTGGCGCAAATCTTACAAATACAGTTTTTGATATATTATTTGCTTCAGCAACAGTATAGGTTATAGAAGATGAAAAATTAGTTCCATCTTTTGATAATAAAAATAGTCCGGTTGATGTTAAAGTAACATTAGCAGTTAGATCGTTACCGATAAAAGCAAATGTTTTATCAGCAGTTGAGCCACTGGCAACATAAGGAAATTGCATATCGGTTACATTAGCTGTAAGTGCCGGTGGCGGAGGTGTAGGTGAATTTTCAATTTTAATATCATCTAAAGTCCATCTGGCTCCATCATCATTGCTGGAGTTGTAAACAAATGCAATAAATACTGAAGGTTGTTTAAAAGCAGAGAGGTTTATATTGTTTGATAAAGTCCACACATCTGATGCCTGGTTAGGAAATCGTCCGTTAAGATCTGTCCAGGTAAAATTCCTGGGGTCACCTGTTCCGGGGTAATTGGTGGAAACTTTTAATTGCAGCGGTGCCCCGTTAAATGCGGTTCTGCTCCAAAAAGAAAGTAAAGGAAATGTAGTAGCTGTTAAATTAAATGATGGTGTAATAAGCCAATCTTCATTTAAAATATTTGTTACTAAAAAGCCATTTATCTGTACTCCGTTTGGTGCGCTTCCCGATGGCAGGTTAGCAGGGTCTCTTCCAAATGTTGTACATCCCCATTTTTGATCGCCTGTTACATTATATTGACTAAAACCATCAGGCAATACAGAGCCACATGTATTAAAGCTGTAAGCTGTACCTAATATACCTATTGGGGCTGATGCAGCTGTTGTAAATCTCCAGGTAGCGTTACCTGTTATTCCTGCAAAATTATTATTGGCAAGATCTTTAAATGCCCCTGCAGAAATTTCTATATAATAAGCTGTATTAAAAGCTAAAGAACTAACATCAAAGGAAGCTGAACTTCCGGAAACTATAACATTGGCATTGGTAATATTTGTTGTTTGTACAACAGCATTATCCAATACTTTTTTAACAGTAATTGTTCCGGCCACACCTTTTTGTACTGTTTCATTAAAAGTAATCGAAGCTGTAAAAGATGTACTAACATTAATTGCATTGTTTGCCGGGAATAAGGTAACAATTGCCGGGGGTGTTACATCAGTTCCACCGGTTGCATTGGTTGGGCTGGGTGCTCCTATTGTAAAATCAGTAAGATTATTATTGCTGTCAAAACCATTTGGTGTTCTTTGAGCTGAGGTGGTATTGGATAATGTTGCTGTTGGCCCTACACCTTCAAAACCATTAGTACCTGCCCCATAACCTACCTTATCTATAATTTGGGCCCCTGTTGGATTTGCCCCTGTTTGGGCAGTTGTTATATTACACAAAATTACTTTGCCTGCAGTACCGCTCATAGCAATAGAGCCTGTTGCATTTGGTGTGGGTAAATTCGTTGTTCCCCCGGTACCGGCAGCTTGCTGAATTAAATAATGGCCTTTTGCTGGTATGCTTCCTGTTAAGTTCGTAACTGCCCATGTAGTTCCTGTTGAACTTGCATATTGTACTGACCATCCGGCTAAGTTAATAGCAGTAGTTCCATTATTATACAACTCTATAAAATCATTCCTATAAGTAGAGCCGGCATTACCACCACCACCATACACCTCATTAATAACTACCTGTGATCTTGCAGAAAAAACTGAAAATAAAAGTATGAGTAAGTAAATTTTTTTCATGTATATAATTTAGTCAGGCGAAGTTAATTTATTAAGTATTTAATAATGGGTAACAACTCTTTTATTTATAAACAATTGCCAACCTGTCAGCAATTTTATCGTGGCACTTTTTTTGAAATTTGCTCGGCAAAAATATTCTTATGCAAAAAGGCAGTATTCGTGTACAGACGGAAAACATTTTCCCGATAATTAAAAAGTTTCTTTACAGTGATCATGAGATTTTTATCCGTGAATTGGTGAGCAATGCAGTTGATGCCACTCAAAAATTAAAAACGCTGTCTTCCATCGGCGAAGCAAAGGGCGAAATAGGTGATACTAATATTGAAGTAAGAGTAAATAAAGAAAAAAAGACGCTAACCATTTCTGATAAAGGTGTGGGAATGACAGCTGAGGAAGTTGATAAATATATAAACCAGGTTGCTTTCAGTGGTGCTGAAGAATTTTTGGAAAAATATAAAGGAAAGAATGAGGCAAATATTATTGGTCACTTTGGCCTTGGTTTTTATTCCTCTTTTATGGTAAGTGATAAAGTGGAGATATATACCAAGAGTTTTAAAGAAGATGCCAAAGCAGTAAGATGGGAGTGTGATGGCAGCCCTGAATTTACCCTGGAGGAAACAGAAAAACAACAAAGAGGAACCGATATTATACTTTATATAAATGAAGAAAGCAAAGAGTTTTTAGAGCCTTACAGAGTAAAATCAATTCTTGAAAAATTCTGTAAGTTTTTACCTGTGCCGATATTTTTTATTGATGAAAATGAAGATAAAAAAGACAAAAAGGAAGGCGAAGATCCCGATAGCTATCGGGATAAACCAATAAATAATACCAACCCTGCCTGGACAAGAAAGCCAAGTGAATTAACTACAGAAGATTATGAGAATTTTTATAAAGAACTTTATCCCTTCGGTGAAAAACCTTTGTTCTGGATACACCTGAATGTAGATTATCCTTTTAACCTTACCGGTATACTCTATTTTCCCAAGATAAAAGAGCGTTACGAAATTCAAAAAGATAAAATACAATTATACAGTAACCAGGTTTTTGTTACTGATGAAGTAAAGGATATAGTTCCTGAATTTTTAATGCTATTACATGGGGTGATTGACAGTCCTGATATTCCTTTAAATGTGAGCAGAAGTTATTTACAGGGTGATCCAAATGTAAAAAAGATAAATGCCCATATCACTAAAAAAGTTGCAGATAAATTAGAGGATATCTTTAATAATGACAGGAAATCATTTGAAGAGAAGTGGGAGAGTCTTGGATTGTTTGTGAAGTATGGAATGATGACTGATGATAAATTTTTAGAGAAGGCAAGCAAGTTCAATGTATTTGAAGCCTCCCTAAATCCCTCCAACGGAGGGACTTCCGAAGGGTCTGATTCTTTAAAGAAATTTTATACGCTTGAAGAATATAAAAAAGAAACGGAGTCTCTGCAAAAGAATAAAGAGGGTAAGCTAGTAATGTTATACACAACAGATCCCATACAGCAGGATAGTTATATACAGGCTGCTAATAAAAAAGGATATCTCGTTATTAAGCTTGAAACCATTGTGGATGCTGCATTTATCAATAACATGGAAATGAAATGGACAGATATGCAGTTTGTACGAGTTGATGCAGATATAACAGAAAATTTAATTGATAAAGCTGAGCAAACTGAAAGTGTTTTAAACAAAGAGGAAGAAGAAAAGCTAAAAGAATTGTTCAAAGTAGAAATTCCTGAAATGCATGTATCTGTTGAAGTGAAAGGATTAAATCCTGAAACCCCGCCGGTAATAGCAACCAGGCCAGAATTTATGCGCCGGATGAAAGATATGGCACAGCATGGAGGCGGCATGGGAAGTTTTTATGGAAATATGGCTGAAGATGTTACACTAACAATTAATGGCAATCATCCTGTTTATAAAAATATATTAAGAGAGGACAATACCGAGACCCAGCAAAGGCAGGTAAGAAATTTAGCTGACCTCGCTTTGCTTTCACAAGGATTATTAAAGGGTAGTGAGCTTACTAATTTTATAAACAGGAGTGTGGAGATGATGCAGGGAGAAAATAAAAGCAGGATTATTGTAGATGTGTAATACCCTCTAACTCTCTCTAAAGGAAACTTTTAGGGAGATTATTAAATCATGTTTCTGGCATCGCAGTTCGGGCATTCATCATTAAAATACTTGCCTCGATATATTTTAATTTCTGCATGTGAAATACCTGCTCAAAGCCAGCACTCATAAATATTTCTTTATGAATTGGGTTGATATAAACCACATAAACTTCCCTCGGATATTCTTTTAAAGAGAATAGTATATTTTTTACTACCGCAAGCATTACAACTTCATCAAAGGGGTTAAAAAAGAAGAATACATTGGTATCTGCTTCTATATTAAAATCAACTGCGTTTGCATAAATAACATTGAAGATTTTATCAAGAAATTTTTGTTGAACAGGGATGATATTCTTTCTTGCAATATCACATAATTCTTTTGCAAATTCTACTCCGGATATCTTTAAAAAACCATAATAAGCAGCAACAGCAAGTACTCTGCCTTTGCCGGATCCATAATCAAGAATGTGATGGTTTGATTCTATTGTTTGCAGGTAATCGAAAGTTTTTTCCAGCAGGTAGTAATTTGCACCCTGGTATATTTCAGCATGTTCTATATTATTTCCTTTTACTGATAGCTTTTTTAAATGGGCAAGTTTACTTGTATTGAGATTGTATTTTCTTTCACCTCTAATTTCATGGTAAATAGTAAACCATGCTAATCTTATATTCCAGTTAAAAGAGATGAAAAAAAATAAGCGCAGGTAGTAAAAATATTTCATCAAATATATTATGCTGAAAGTGCTTCTGATAATCTTATATCTATCACTTTAAGTTGAAGATGCGTTTCTCCGTTCCATTCATTTTCATCAAGGGTATAAACAATATCAATTGGCTTATTCATTTGGAGTAAATAAAATTTATCAGCCATATTAAATCCTATTCCTGTAAAAATTATATTATCCTGTTTTACAATAAATTTTACATGCTGTTCCTTTACAATTTTTGACCAGGAAGTATCAAAAACATTTTTGGTAATAAAAACAGGGCGCATATTTTGAGGACCAAAAGGCTCCATTTGGGAAATGATATTATAAAAACTTCGGGTAATATTTTTAAAATTTATTTCAGCATCAATTATAATTTCAGGAATTAATAAATGAGGCTCAATAATAGATTCAACAATCTCTTCAAACTTATTACTGAAAGCTTCTACATTAGCCGGCAACATAGTTAAGCCTGCAGCTGCAAAATGCCCGCCATAGCCAATCAGGTGCTCACGGCACGCATGAATGGCTTCATACAAATTAAATCCAGAAACACTCCTTGCACTTCCGGAAACTACCTCACCGCTTTGAGTTAATACCACTGTAGGACGGTGATATTTTTCAATTAATCTTGATGCAACAATGCCTACAACTCCCTTATGCCAATGATTTCTAAAGACAACGGTTGATTTTCTTTTAATATGAATTTCATCACCATCAATAATTGCCAACGCTTCTTCTGTAATGGTGGTGTCAGCATCCTTTCTGTCAATATTGTCAGTATGCAACATCTCTGCATATTCTAATGCCGTTTTAATATCATCAGCAACAAACATTAGCACCGCTTTCCTGGCATCATCCATGCGTCCGGCAGCATTAACCCTGGGAGCAATTATAAATACCACGTTATTTATACTGTAGTTGGTTTTAACGCCGCTCAACTGCATTAAAGCTTTAATTCCTGCACTTGGATTTTCATTAATTTTTTTTAATCCATAGAAAGCAAGAACCCGGTTTTCATCCGTCAGTGGTACAATATCAGCAGCAATAGCAGTGGCAACAAGATCCAGATAAATTAAAAATTCACTTTCAGGAATATTCAGGCATTTACAAAGTGCAGTAATTAGTTTAAATCCAACACCACAACCACATAATTCTTTATATGGATAATTGCAGTCTTTTTGTTTTGGATTAAGTATGGCAACAGCAGGCGGTAATTCAATATCGGGTAAATGATGATCGCAAACAATAAAATCCAATCCTAAATCTTTAGCATATTTGATAAGGTCTATAGATTTTATTCCGCAATCCAGAGAAATGATAAGCGAAAAATTATTTTCTTTTGCAAAATCAATACCTATCTTACTTACCCCATAACCTTCTCTATACCGGTGCGGTATATAAAACTCGATATTTTGTGGTTGATATATTTTTTGCAAAAACTTATACATACAAGCTACAGAAGTAGTACCATCTACATCGTAGTCTCCAAACACGAGAATCTTTTCATTATTATGTATAGCAGATAAAATTCTATTAACCGCTTTATCCATATCCTTCATAAGGTATGGATCATATAAATGTGTTAGCTGTGGACGAAAATAATCTTTCACTTTATCGAAGGTATCCACGCCTCGCTGCACTAATATTGTGCACAATGTTTTACTAATATTAAGTGCTTCTTGTAAAGCCGCAACTTTATCATCATCTGCTAATAATATGTTCCACCTTTTTTGCATTAATATTTTCTATCTGTTGTATATCTTACTAATTCCTCTAATCCTTTACGGGCCTCGCTTTCCGGAAACTCGTATAATATAGCTAAGGCCTCATCTCTATATTCATTCATTTTTTGATAAGCATATTTTATCCCTCCTACACTTATTACAATATCTAGTACATAATTTATTTTATTTTTATTTTTATTTTGATTCTTAATGATATAAATCACTTCTCTTCTTTTTGATTTATCAATATTATTTAGTGCATAAATTAATGGCAGGGTTAGTTTCTTTTCTTTAAGATCGTTTCCTGTTGGTTTGCCTATATCTTCTCTTCCATAATCAAAAAGATCGTCTTTTATTTGAAATGCAATACCGACTTTCTCTCCAAACAATTTCATTTTATCTGCAATAATTTCATCTTTGCTCGTACTCCATGCACCTACACAACATGCAGACGAAAGAAGTGAAGCGGTTTTGCTTCTGATGATCTCAAAATAAATATCTTCTTTTAAATTTAATTTTCTTGCTTTTTCAATTTGCAGTAATTCGCCTTCACTCATTTGTTTTACGGCATCAGATAGAATATGTAAATGCTTAAAATCGCCGGCTTCTGTTGATAGCAAAAGTCCCTTTGAAAGAAGGTAATCACCTACCAAAACTGCAATTTTGTTTTTCCATAATGCATTTACAGAAAAAAAGTTCCTGCGCTCTAAAGATTCGTCTACAACGTCATCATGAACCAGTGTTGCAGTATGTAATAGTTCTACCAGTGCTGCAGCCCTGTAAGTTGATTCGTTTATCTCGCCATGAAGCTTAGCGCTTAAAAAAACAAACATTGGCCTCAATTGTTTCCCCTTTCGCTTAATAATGTATTTCATTATTCGATCAAGTAAAGGTGTATCGCTTTTTACAGCTTCTTCAAACTTTTTTTCAAAAGTTCTTAATTCCTCTGCTATCAGGCTTTTAGAGAATTGCATATGATGCTGGCAATATAGTGCAGAAACAAATATTATTAGAATAATATGAAATAGTTCCCTTACTATTTATCTAATTTTTTAGGTAAAGCAGCAAATAACTTTACAAAAAGGTCATACAGATATTATTTAAAGCTTTAAAAAAATCTAAAGAAAAGCTAAAAAGATTTGGATTCTAACCTTATTTTAATATTTTTGCAAACACACTATTTAATTTTACAGATATAAATCAATCACTTAAATAAACAAAAGTTATGGCAAACAAAAAATCACCTCTCTTATTCCAGTTATTTTTACTTGGAATATTTTCTCTGTTAACTTATAGTTCACATGCACAAAAAGACGTTTATGATGTGTATGATTCTACTGTTATTTCCTCTAAAGACATGACTCAGCAAAATGCTTTTTGGAATAACACCGAGAGTTTTCCTGCAAAACCACGAAATCAATGGGAATTAGGAATTAAGGGTGGTATGTTTACTGTAAGTGGAGATGTACCTGCAAGAATGCCAACACTTGGTGCAGCTATACATATTCGTAAAGCAATTGGGTATTTATTTTCAATAAGAGCGCAATATACCTATGGCATCGCTAAAGGGCTTCACTGGCAAGGTGCTCGGAATTACGCAAAAAATACCGCCTGGAATGGCTATGCAGCTCTCACCAGATCAAGTACTGGCGCTATTGGAAGTACAATAGGCAACCGGCCGGCTGAAACTGTATTTTATAATTATAGATCACGGGTACATGAATTAACTATGCAAGGGTTATTTAGTTTTAATAATATTCGTTTTCATAAACGTACTACCCGGCTTTCTCTATATGGTGGTTTGGGGTTTGGGATGACCGCTTATCAAACTAATGTTAATGCACGAAATGAAAGCGGGCAAACCTATTCTGCATTATTTTCAAGCATACCCCCGTCAGACCAAACCAATGATAATCGGAAGAAGGTACTAGATAAACTTAAAGATGGTATGGATGATTCGTATGAAACGCCGGCACAAGCGCCAGGTGTCCGTCGTGATAAAATCGGAGGTAGGACCCTTAGACCTTCCGGACATTTTATTGGAGGTATTGCAGTTAAACTAAGTGATCGTATAAATTTGGCTTTTGAGGAAAAATACACCGTAATTAAAGATGATTATATAGACGGGCAAATATGGCAGGAGCACGCTTCCGGGGATGCAGTAATAACATCAGATTTTGATAGTTATAATTTCGCCTCCATTGGACTGAATTTTAATATCGGAGCAAACAGAGTGCAACCTCTTTGGTGGATAAATCCATTGGATTATGCATATAGTGAGTTGAATAATCCACGCCATATGAAATTACCTAAGCCCATACTTGATGATACAGACGGAGATGGCGTGATTGACCAACTTGATAAAGAGCCAAATACACCTGCAGGCTGTCCTGTTGATACGCATGGCGTTAGCAGGGATACAGATGGCGATGGTGTTGTTGATTGTAAGGATAAAGAATTAAATACTCCTACATATTGTCAACCTGTTGATGCTGACGGCGTTGGTAAGTGTCCGGAACCAGAATGCTGCAAAAATGCTGTTGCTGCGGTTGACAGTGCTTGCACAATTGGTGATTTACCAAGCATTTCATTAAGAGGAAATAGCAGTACTTTATCGGCTGACGCCAAATCCATGTTAGCTACTGTGGCTTCAAGATTAAAAGAAAACGCAAATTGTAATATAACTATTACAGGCTATCCTGCAGCTTCTAAAGCTTCTCAGTCTTTGTGTAACAGAAGAACAGATGCTGTAAGACAATACTTAGTTGAGCAGGAAGGAATAAGTTCAGATAGAATTTCTACCAATTGTGAAGTTGGCGGTGGTGATGCAAATACCATTGACATAAGAAGTACTACCAAATAAATATCTAATTGTAAAAAGTAAACCCCTCGGTATCCGAGGGGTTTTTTTCATAATATATTATTAAATCCGGGTGTTATTTAACGGATTATGTATTATTAAGGCTAATAAAAGATATTTTTATAGAATTCTTTTAAAAATGTAATTTTGCGCTCTTTATGAAATTAACTAGCTTTCTGGTAATTATCTTTTTCACTATAGTTTCATGCAATAATGAGTTCTCTAAAGTTCTTAAAAGTAAGGACTATAATTATCAGTTAAAAATGGCTGATGAATATTTTTACAAAAAAAAGTATAAGCAAGCCGAACAATTATATATTGAATTGTTTCCAGTAGTTAAAGGCACAGAAAAATTTGAAGATTTATATTACAAATTTGCCTATTGCTCTTATTTTTTAAAAAATTATGAAGAAGCCCAAAGTCGATTTAATGGATTTTTAGAGGTATTTCCAAATAGTTCAAAAGAAGAGGAAATATCGTATATGCATGCTTATACATATTATTTGCAATCACCCAAAGTTGAATTAGAACAAATAAACACTGCTAAAGCTATTGGTATGATGCAAACTTTTATAAATACTCATCCGGGATCTTCCAGGTTAAAAGATGCATTTGACATTATTGACAAAAGCAGGGCTAAGCTTGAAGTAAAAGAATATAAAAGTGCGGAGTTATATTATAAATTACAACATTACAGGGCTGCAGGCATTGCGTTTACTAATTTATTAAACAATTATCCTGAATCAACATTGGGTGATGAATATAAATTAATGAGCATAAAGTCATTTTACCAGTTTGCAAAACTGAGTGTTCCGGAAAAACAAATTGAGCGTTACGAAAAAGTAATAACTGAATTTAATGACTTTACTGACCGTTATCCGGAAAGTAAATTATTAAAGGACGCACAGGAATATAACAATTTAAGTTTAAATCACATTAAAGAATTACAAAATGAGCAAGCTAAGACGACAACAAAGCGTTAATACAAGTAATGTCGTAGAAACAAAAAATCTAACAGAGATTAAAAGTAAAACAGGCAATTTATATGAGTCCATTGCGGTTATAGCCAAACGTGCGAATCAAATTAATATTTCTTTAAAAGAAGAATTACATAATAAGTTAGAAGAATTTGCAAGTCATACAGATAGCCTGGAAGAAATTCACGAAAATAAAGAGCAAATTGAAATTTCAAAGGCATATGAAAGAATGCCCAACCCTGCATTATTAGCAACAACTGAGTTTATGGATGATAAAGTATATTACCGTAAAAATGAAGATGACCTTTTCAGTTGATATTAAGTGTATAAACTTTTATATTAATCTTTAGATAAGAAAATATATTTTTAGCGACGATTGTTATAATCGTCGTTTTTATTTTATGTTATCCGGTAAAAAAATACTTTTGGGAGTTACAGGCAGTATCGCTGCTTATAAAGCTGTTTTTTTAATACGCTTACTGGTAAAAGCCGGTGCAGAGGTGAAAGTAATAATGACGCCATCAGCAAAAGATTTTGTATCACCCTTGACCTTTTCAACCTTATCAAAAAATGAAGTTTTAATTGACCTTTTTAATGAAACTTCATGGGCTAATCATGTTATCCTGGGGCGATGGGCTGACGTTATGCTGATAGCTCCTTTAAGTTGTAATACTTTGGCAAAGATGGCTGGCGGACATTGCGATAATTTATTGCTTGCAATTTATTTATCTTCTACAGCGCCTGTAATGTGTGTTCCCGCAATGGATGAGGATATGTGGAGTCATCCCTCCACCCAATTAAATTTAAATAAAATAAAGTCATTCGGGAATACAATAATACCTGTAGGAAATGGAGAATTGGCCAGTGGGTTATATGGTGAGGGAAGAATGGCAGAGCCGGAACAAATTCTACAACATCTTCAGGATTTTTTTTTAAATAGTAAAGAATTAACAGGAAGAAAGATATTGGTAACTGCCGGCCCTACCCATGAAGCTATAGACCCTGTCAGATTTATTGGTAATCGTTCTTCAGGTAAAATGGGTATCGCAATTGCAGAAGAGTTTTCACGCAGGGGTGGTGAGGTAACGTTAATTTTAGGTCCTTCTCAGATAGAAGTGGGTAAAAATATACATATTATAAATGTTACTTCAGCTCAGGAAATGTATGAAGCTTGTTTGAATAATTTTACGGGGGCCGATATAACTGTGATGGCTGCCGCTGTAGCTGATTATATGCCACATGATTTTTCTACAAAGAAAATTAAAAAATCAGAGGATATTTTTATGCTTGAATTAAAGAGAACGAATGACATTTTGAAAAAGTTGGGGGAACAAAAAAATAAAGATCAGATAATTGTTGGATTTGCCCTGGAAACTGATAATGAAAAAGAAAATGCATTGTCTAAATTAAAAAATAAAAATATAGATCTGATTGTTTTAAATTCTCTGAATGATGAGGGAGCGGGGTTTGGAACAGACACCAATAAAGTCTCAATTTTTGATAAACACCGAAATGAATTATACTTTGACACAAAATCCAAGAAACTAATAGCTAAGGATATTGTAAACACTATTATGCAACATAAAAATGTATAAAATAATTTTTATAATAACTATTTTTTTCTTAGCTAATACTGTAAAGGCTCAGGAGTTACGTGCCAGGATAAATGTATTATCAAACAGGGTAGGTGGAAATGTTGATAAGAAAACATTTCAAACATTGCAGACAGCTTTAAACAATTTTATCAATAACCGTAAGTGGACAAATGACAATTTTTCGCCGGAAGAAAAAATTGATTGCAGCTTCCTTTTAAATGTTGAGTCTACTAATGAGGTAAATGTATACAAAGCATCACTGACTATACAATCAGCACGTCCCGTATTTAATTCCTCCTATTTATCGCCTATAATTAATTTTCAGGATAATGATATAATTTTTAAATATGTCGAATTCCAGCAATTGGAGTTTAATGATAACCGTGTTGCAGGCACTGATCCGCTCACTGCTAATCTAACTGCTGTTATAGCTTATTATATCAATATTATTCTTGGATTGGATTATGATTCTTTTTCCCCCCGTACAGGAAATATTTATTTTCAGAAAGCCCAAAATATTGTAAATAATGCACCAGAAGGTAGAAGCATCTCAGGCTGGAAGGCATTTGATGGTACCCGTAACCGCTATTGGCTCGCAGAAAATTTACTGAATAATCGTTATTCACTTATCCATGATGCGTATTATAGCTTTTACAGAATGGGTATGGATAAATTATATGAAGATGAGGCAATGGCCAGAAATCAGATTATAAATGTTCTTAACCTGCTAAATAATTTAAATACTGATAATCCAAATACTATGATTCTTCAATTTTTTTTTCAGGGGAAAACACAGGAATTAATTAAAATCTTTTCTAAAGCAACATCATCAGAAAAATCCAAGGCTTTGGAATATCTGCAACGTCTTGATATTTCAAATATTTCAAAATATAAAGATGAATTAAAATGATAAGGGTTGTTTTAATTATTTCAACGTTAGTTCTTTTATATTCATGCAAAGAGTCAACCCCTTCGGGGGTTATTAACCCCAAAAAGATGCAGGAAATTTTATGGGATATTTTAAGAGCAGATGCACTTTCTCAGCAAATTGTTAAAAATGATTCATCTAAATCACTAATTGATGAAAAGAATAAACTTTCAAACAAAATATTTTTGATTCATAATATTACGGAAGAACAATTTAAAGAAAGCTATTCCTACTATGTGCAACATCCGGATATATTGCAAACAATGCTGGATAGCTTAAATGCGCAGCAAAGTAGAAAAATAAATTATGAAACTCACCCTCCATACAAAAATATGAGCGATAGTGTAAAATAAATAATTATAACATGAATAAGGTTTTTAAAAATGCTGAGGAGGCACTACATGATATAAAAGATGGGGCAACTTTAATGTTAGGGGGATTTGGGTTATGCGGTATTCCTGAAAATTGCATTGACGCATTGGTAAAAAAAAATGTAAAAGATTTAATCTGTATTTCTAATAATGCCGGTGTTGATGATTTTGGAATAGGTTTAATGTTACAGCGAAAACAGGTTAAAAAAATGATCTCCTCCTATGTTGGAGAAAATGCAGAGTTTGAAAAACAATTGTTGAGTGGAGAGCTGGAGGTAGAATTAATTCCGCAAGGTACATTAGCCACAAGATGTATGGCCGCAGGTTATGGTATGCCAGCAATTTTTACTCCGGCAGGTGTAGGTACTGAAGTAGCTACCGGAAAAGAAATCAGGGAATTTGATGGAAAAAAATATTTAATGGAATATGCATTTGATGCGGAATTTGCAATAGTAAAAGCCTGGAAAGGTGATGATCAGGGCAATTTAATATACAGGGAAACCGCCCGAAATTTCAATCCTATGATGGCAATGGCGGGTAAAATTACAATAGCAGAAGTAGAGGAACTAGTAGAAGCAGGAGAGTTGAATCCCAACAATATTCATACACCCGGTATTTATGTTCATAGAATTTTTAAAGGAGAGAATTATCAAAAAAGAATTGAACAAAGAACAGTAAGAAAATTAGCTGATTAGCTAATATGCTGATTTGATAATGTAGCTTTCAATTGTAAAATATTTTTTTATTAGCGCATCAGCAAATTATCAAATTATCACATTGGGTTTATGTTAGATAAAAACCAAATTGCCCAGCGAATAGCGAAAGAATTAAGAGATGGGTATTATGTAAATCTTGGAATTGGCATTCCAACTTTAGTAGCTAATTATATCCCTAAAGGAGTAAATGTAATTCTTCAATCAGAGAATGGATTACTCGGTATGGGACCATTTCCAATGGAAGGTGAAGAAGATCCGGATTTAATTAATGCCGGCAAGCAAACTATAACTACTGTACCGGGCTCGGCTTTTTTTGATAGCGCTATGAGTTTTGGTATGATACGGGCCGGAAAGGTTGATCTGACAATATTGGGGGCAATGGAAGTGAGTGATACCGGCGATATAGCAAATTGGAAAATACCCGGAAAGATGGTTAAAGGTATGGGAGGAGCGATGGACCTGGTTGCAAGTGCAAAAAATATTATTGTTGCGATGATGCATACCAATCCTAAAGGCGAATCTAAATTATTGCCAAAGTGCACATTGCCATTAACCGGGGTAGGGTGTGTGAAAAAAATTGTAACTGAATTAGCAGTATTAGATGTAACAGAAAGTGGATTTAAATTGTTGGAAAGGGCTCCATCGGTATCCGTAGATGAAATTAAAAGTAAAACGTTAGGTCGTTTGATTATTGAAGGAGAGATTCCGGAAATGATTTTTTAAAAAATAAAACTCTCAAAACCGATCAACTAAACTGATTTTTTTAATAAATAGTTTCTTTGGGAATAGCTACTCTTCTTCTCATTTTTCTTAGATGAAAACCATTGCATTGCAATTTCTCTCTCAATTTCCTGATCAATAGATGCAAAACCCCTGTATGAAATTTCTATTTTAGAAGATTTACAATCTACTTTAACTGATGCCTGACCATTATTTATTTCTGTAGCCATAGAAGATTTGAAATGTTAGTGCAAATAATTATCCAATATGAAGTCTTTTATAATCTATTTATTTTAAAGGTTACAAATATATAAAAAAAAATTATATTTTAGTTATGTGTAATGAGTTCCCCGGTTTTTGCGGGATCGGGTTTACCACAAGCTGTTTTAAATTTTTCTATACAATTAATGAGTAAGCATTTCTTTTGTTATAACGATAACTTTTATCCGGAAGGAACATTTGTTATTGGACCTGATAGCCGGTCATTAAAATATGGTGATGGTGTATTTGAAACATTAATGACCAATAAAAGGATAATTCAATTGCGGGAGTATCATTTTGAACGTTTGTTTTACGGGATGAAAACATTACAGTTTGAAATACCCAAATATTTTACACCAATTTATCTTGAAGACAAAATATTAGAGCTATGTAGAAAAAATAAACATAATTCTTTTACGCGTGTTCGATTAATGGTTTTTCGGGGTGGTAATGGTTTATATGATTATAAAAGAAACCTGCCTGATTATATTATACAAACATGGAATGTTGAACATTCCCAAGAATTAAATTCAAATGGTCTTACAATAGATATTTATCCTGGAGCAAAGAAAACATGTGATAAATTCGCAAACCTTAAAACCAATAATTTCCTTCCATACGTAATGGCAGGTTTATATGCAAAACAAAGTAAGGTTAATGATTGCATAGTTTTAAACTGCTTCGACAGGGTCTGTGATACAACTATTGCAAATATTTTTATTATTAAGAATGATATTATATATACTCCTCCTTTAAGTGAAGGATGTATTGCCGGTGTAATGAGAAGATTTATTATCGAAAAGCTTATAGAATCAAATTTCAATATTATAGAAAAGCTGCTTACAATTGATGAACTGGAAAATGCCGATGAAGTATTTGTGACAAATTCAATTAAAGGTATCAGGTGGGTAAAGCAATTTAGAAATATAGAATATAGAAATAAAAATCTAAAAGAAATCCATACTTTAATACAGTCAGAATTACTGAAGGAAAATTGAGTTACTGGTCCGTTGGTTTAATACACTATTAACGGTTAACATTTGTAATATTGCCTTGCTGCCTTTTTCCCCCAAGTCTACTGAATAATCATTTACATACAAATCAATATGCTTTCGCATTACATCTTCTTCCATTTCCTGTGCGTGCTTTCGAACAAAGTCGCTGATCATCGGGTAATTATTGAGAGAGTATTTGATACTTTGCTTAATTAAACCATCTATATTTTTTAATAATGTATTATCTATGTTTCTTTTTGCAACAATGCCTCCCAGCGGGATGGGTAATTGTGTTTTTTGCTCCCAAAATTCCCCAAGGTCAATAATTTTTATCAACCCCTTTTGTTGATAAGTAAATCGGTTTTCATGGATAATAACACCTGCCGCTTTTTTATTTTTTGACGATAAAATAAACTCCTCAATGTCATCATATCGCATGAAAATTTTATTTTTTGCTTCAGCAAAGGCCAGATTAAATAACAAATGTGCAGTGGTATGTTTACCGGGTATTGCAATTGTATAATCATTAATTTCTTCGTTTGATATTTCCCTGTTAGCAATAAGCAGAGGCCCCACACCAGTGCCCAGTGCACTGCCGCTGTTCAAAACAAAATAGTTATCCAACAATAATGGCAAAACTCCATAACTAATCTTGGAAAGATCTAACGTATTTTTTAATGCCAGCTCATTCAATGTTTCAACATCTTCCAGTATTACTTCAAACTTAATTTCACCGGAATTAATTTTATTATTTACCAATGCATCAAAAATAAAAGTATCATTCGGGCATGGAGAAAATCCAAGTGTCAGCTTCATTATTTATCAATTGAGGCAACAAGTTTTATTAATTCATAATTAAGGTTTTCAATCGCATCTTTTATTTTCCATTTTGTTTTATCTCTTTCTCCCACTTTATTGGATATACTTCTTATCTGTACAAAAGGAATATTTTGTTGCAGGCAAACATAATGAAATGCAGCTCCTTCCATACTTTCAATATCTGCACCAAATATTTTTCTTAATTGTTTTATCTGTTTTTTTCTATCGCTGATTTTATTTATTGTAATTGCTTTTACTTTTTTAAATAATGTAGATTGTAATATTTCAGAAGTATTAATGAGTAACCCATTCGTAAAAGGGAATTCGTTTTTGTTGCCTAGTCCTGATTGAAAGATGGTTTTAAATTTTCTATCCTCTTCAACACCTATATCTGCAAAAGCATCCTGACTTATTGCAACCACATCTCCTTTTTTTATTTTTTTTGAGAAAGAGCCGGCAATGCCCGCCTGTATCACAAAATCATACTTTTCTTGTACTAATATTTTAGTGAGATGATATACTGTAGCAGGGATTCCTACACCGCAAATAAATACTTCGATAGTATTCTCCAATTTTATAAACGGTTCTATTTCCAGTTCTGTTGCTGCAACTACTAAAATCTTCATCATACAAATTTCGGATTTAGAAGCCACACTTTAATTTTCTCTGTTACCTTTGAAGAAATACTCCTCCTCAGATGGTTTACTTAACAAGAGTTGAACATTTTAATGCTGCCCATAAGCTTTACAATCCTGAATGGGACACAGAGAAAAATGAAGCGGTGTTTGGTAAATGTGCTAACGAAAACTGGCATGGACATAATTACGAGTTATTTGTAACGATTAAAGGAGAGGTAAATAAGGAAACAGGTTTTTTATTTGATGCAAAAAAATTGAGTGTTCTTATTAAAGAACAAGTGCTTGATAAAGTAGATCATAAAAACTTGAATGTTGAGGTTGATTTTTTAAAGGAGCAAATATGCTCTACTGAAAATCTGGCAAAAGGTATATGGAACCAGTTGCAAAATCGATTATCAGAAGATGTTCAGTTGCATTGTATTAAATTGTATGAAACACCAAGAATCTACGTTGAGTATTTTGGTGATTAATTATCTTTAAAATGAGCCATAAAGTTTCCGTTTTTAGAAAAGAGCATTTTAATGCAGCTCACAGACTGCACAATCCTGCATGGACTGAGGAGAAGAATATTTTAATATTCGGGAAATGTAACAACCCAAACTATCATGGCCATAATTATGATTTAATTGTAAAAGTAGTTGGTGAGCCTGATAAGCAAACGGGGTACCTGATAGATCTGAAAATGCTCAGTGATCTTATTAAAGAAAATGTTTTGGAAAAATTTGATCATAAAAATCTTAATCTTGATGTACCGGAGTTTAAAGATTTAAATCCATCTGCCGAAAATATTGCAATAATTATCTACAATATCTTAAGAGATAAAATTGATAAAAGCCTTGAGCTACAGATAAGGCTTTATGAAACAGAAAGAAATTTTGTTGAATATCCGGCAAATTAAAAAGATAAAAATGGGATATAAAAAAACTGAATATTTTGATGAAGAAATTACCAATGCTCTTATAAAAAATTATAAGCATACTATTAGCTTATTAGGCGAGAATGCTGAGAGGGAGGGGTTGCTTAAAACGCCGGAACGTATTGCAAAGGCAATGCAATTTATTACACAGGGATATCAGCAGGATGCACATGAAATATTAAATTCTGCTAAATTTCATGAAGAAATAAGTGAGATGATCGTGGTAAAAGATATAGAGCTGTATAGTATGTGTGAACACCATATGGTTCCGTTTTTTGGTAAAGCGCACATTGCATACATTCCAAACGGATGGATAACAGGATTAAGTAAAATTGCAAGGGTGGTGGATGTTTATTCCCGCCGGTTGCAGGTTCAGGAACGATTAACCACCGAAATATTAAGTGCAATAAAAGATACCCTGAATCCGATAGGAGTGGCTGTTGTAATAGAAGCAAAGCATCTTTGCATGATGATGAGAGGAGTGCAAAAGCAAAATTCGGTAACTACCACTTCAGCATTTGACGGCGAATTTATGAAGAATCCTACCCGGAGTGAATTTTTAAAATTGATAAGTTCAAAATTGCACTAAATTTTAGGTATGAGTAAGCATGCTTACATTTTTCCCGGACAAGGTTCGCAGTTTAGCGGCATGGGCAAAAACCTATACGAGATAAATGAATCAGCAAAAGAAATGTTTGAAAATGCCAATGATATTTTAGGCTTCAGAATATCAGATATAATGTTTTCAGGGAGTGTTGAAGATCTGAAACAAACAAATGTTACACAGCCTGCTGTGTTTCTGCATTCAGTTATTCTTTATAAAACCATAACGGATGTAAAACCTGATATGGTAGCAGGACATTCCCTGGGAGAATTTTCAGCATTGGTTGCTAATGAGGGTTTACGTTTTGAAGATGCATTAAAATTAGTATTTGTAAGAGCTAACGCAATGCAGAAAGCCTGTGAGATAAATCCATCTGCAATGGCTGCTATTTTGGGCTTAGAGGATAATAAAGTAGAATCCATTTGTGCTTCGATAAGGAATGAAGTGGTGGTTGCGGCTAATTATAATTGTCCGGGTCAAATAGTTATATCCGGGAGTAATAAAGGTATTGAAGAGGCATGTGTATTAATGAAGCAGGCCGGAGCTAAACGGGCATTAATACTATCGGTGGGCGGAGCTTTTCATTCTTCATTGATGGAGCCGGCTAAAGATGAATTATCAACTGCAATTGAAGCCATAAATTTTAAATCGCCTGTTTGCCCGGTATATCAAAATGTAGTTGCAAAGGCAGTTACAGATCCTGATGAAATAAAAAGAAATTTAATTCAACAATTAACAAATCCTGTCAGGTGGACACAAACTATAAACAATATGATTATGGATAGCGCCAACCATTTTACAGAAGTAGGACCAGGCAAAGTATTACAGGGACTTATTCAAAAAATAAATAAAGAAATGCAGGTTGATGGAATTAATTGATCTTTTAACGCCCAGGCGTATAATTGTAACCTGCAGCAAACGCTTATCGCCTTATCTTGAGCTGGAAATAGTCGAATTAGGTTTTATACCTGTTCGCACTTTTTCAACCGGAGTGGAATTGCTGGGTACAATGAATGATTGTATCAGGCTCAATTTAAATCTTCGCTGTGCAAGCCAGGTACTGTATTCATTAAAAGAATTTCCTTCCGAAAGCCCTGATGATGTTTACCGTGAATTGTTCCGGATGCCATGGGAGAGGGTTTTATCCAATAACGGTTATTTTTCTGTAACAAGTAATGTCGATCATCCCAGTATAAATAATTCATTATACGCCAATGTAAAAGTGAAGGACGCCATTGCAGACAGAATGCGTAGTAAAACAGGGGGAAGACCCGACTCGGGCTCATCCCTGGAAGCTGCAGTAATACACTTGTTCTGGAAGAATGAAACTGCTGAAGTTTTTATTGATACATCCGGGCAAACGCTTGCCAAGCATGGTTACAGAAAGATCCCGGGCAAAGCTCCTATGCTTGAGGCTTTGGCTGCAGCAACTATATTTGCCACAAAATGGAACAGGCAATCAACTTTTATTAATCCCATGTGTGGATCTTCAACCATTGCAATTGAAGCAACATTAATTGCTACCAATCGCCGGCCCGGGTTATTCCGGGATAATTATGGATTTATGCACATAAAAGGTTTTGACGATATTTTTTTTGAGAAAGAAAAAGCAGCACTGGGCGAAAAAATAATTGACCTGCCGGATTTAAAAATTATTGCAACAGATATAAGTGAAGATGCCATTAATATCTCCAAAATAAATGCCGGGGCTGCAGGGGTGGAAAATTACATTGAATTTATCCGGTGCAGCTTTGAGGATACGCCTATACCTGAAAATACTAACGGTATTGTTTTTTTAAATCCTGAATATGGTGATCGAATGGGAGAGGAAGCCGAATTGGAAAAAACGTATGCCGCTATTGGTGATTTTATGAAAAAAAAATGCAAAGGGTATACAGGGTATATTTTTACCGGCAATCTTACACTGGCAAAAAAGATTGGCCTGAAAGCTAAAAGGAAGATAGAATTTTATACCAGTAAGATAGACTGTCGTTTATTAGAGTATGAGTTGTATGCAGGAACGAGGCATAATTAAAATCCAATTTTTTTATTTCGGATGATAGCTACATCTTTACTAAAATTTTTAGTAATGAAAGATGAGCGGTATGCTAAAAATTCCATAAAGCAAAATACAGGGGGTATTGTAATGTATGTGGATATGAATAGTTTTTTTGCAAGTTGTGAGCAACAGCTTGATCCCGCATTAAGAGGAAAGCCTGTGGGAGTTTGTCCTTACGAAAGCACGAATGCTGCTGTGATCGCTGTTTCCCTGGAAGCCAAAGCAATGGGTATTACAACAGGAATGCGGCTTATTGAATGCCGGCAATTTTGTCCTGAATTAATTATAAAGCCAGCCCAGCCGGTTAAGTATCGTCTTTTTCATGTGGCAATCATTAATGTGCTTAAAAAATATTGCGATGATGTAATTCCCAAAAGCATTGACGAGGCAATTCTGAATTTTACCGAATATAAATTGATTTACAAAGATTTTATTTCCATAGCCTGTAATATAAAAAAGGATATTAAAGAGCATGCAGATTATCTAAAATGTTCTATAGGTATTGCGCCAAATGCCTTTCTGGCCAAGCTGGCAACTGATCTTCAAAAACCAGATGGCTTAGTTGAAATTACTGCGGATAATATAGATGAACATCTGAAGAAATTGAAGCTTACTGAACTGCCTGGGATTGCCGCGGCCAATGAAAAGCGATTAAAGAAAGTAGGCATTTATACCCCTCTGGAAATGCGATATGCTTCAATATCCTTGTTACGAAAAGCCTTTGGAGGCATTGTTGGTTATTACTGGCATTGCAGGTTACATTTTTATGAGGTTGACCTGTATATGAATCAAACCAAAAGTATGGGTGCCGGCAGAACTGTGGCTGCTAAACAAAGTGCCTCTATTCAAACCTTAGATGCACTTATCATTTCTCTTGGTACCAGGCTGGAAGAGCGTATGGTAAAGCAATCGGTTTTTTGCAGGCAGGCAATTTTTACAGTTGGATATAAAAACCGAAACCCATGGAAAACACTTTTCCATTTTGCTAATCCATTACAGGATGCTATTGAGCTTAGAAGTTATATAATGCAACGTATAAAAGAATATGAAACCGCCTGCCCGTCTTCGCTTATTCTTACTAAAGATGTGTTTAGTATAAATATAACAGTTCAGCATTTTATCAAAGATGAATTTATTCAATATCAATTATTTGATAATCGTGTCCGGCAGGATAAGCTGCGCAAAACAATGTACCTTATAAAAAATAAATATGGTAAAAACAGTGTTCGCAAAGCTTGTGAAACCATTGAGCCTGGTGTAATGATAGATGCTATCGGCTTTGGCTCGGTTAAAGAATTAAATGCAGATACAGGATTAAATAATTTTTTGCTTGAAGAAGAATAACTTAGCCTCTTACAATTTCAAAATGAGTAAAAAATGTTTCTGGTTGGAATGTAATAATTACATCTGTTACGTTTGCTTTTTCCGGACCTGTTTTACACCAGTTAATAAATTGCTGTAATTGTGCTTCATCGCCGGTAACAATAGCTTCCACATTACCATCTTTTGTATTTTTTATCCAGCCGGTAATTTTGAGTTTATCTGCAATTTTTTTAGCAGTCGCCCTGTAAAAAACACCCTGTACGTTACCTTTTATTAATAAATGAATGACAGGCATATTCTTTATTTTACAAAATCAAAAAGCGTTGCGGTAAAAATTCCTCTTTCACGTTTTTTGAAAATAGCTTTCCAGTTCCCAACGTATCTAATAAGTGATGGTATAAGATAATCACCGAATTTGGTTAGCTCTACCTGCATCTGTACATTAAAATCATATACTCCGGCATCATAGCTTAATGAATAATTTCTTGCAACAATTTCAAATGTTTTATCATTGAACCATGTTGTCATTTCATCTATAACCACATCACTTTTCCGGTTGCTTTTTGCTTTTATTTTAAATATATAGCAACTGGTTTTATTATACTCTTCCATATCAATGCTCATATCATATTTGTCAGCCATGTCTTTATCAAAAATGGCTGTCTTTCCACTGATGAAAGGAATTCCATTTATTTGCTTACCGGGATTAAAGAATAGCATTTTTAATTGCGCCTTATGTTTTTCCATTCCGCTTAAACCTGCTGTAGAATGTTCCCTTCCTTTTACAATATTATCTTCTCCGCATACGGTTCCTTTTGTAAAAAAAAGACCTGCATACATTTCTCCTGTGTAATAATTAAAATTTTTATCCCGATAGCTATTGGGATCATAAATATTGCCTGTAGTAACTTCTTCCAACACTTCCATAGATCTACAGTTATTACTTCTTAGCTGTCTTATCTTACTTCTTAATGAAGCTTTAATGTCGCCATCCTTATTTACCATTCTTATATCATTCAGAGCAGTAAAACCAATTATCCTTAGGGTGCGGAATGCCTTGTAAAAAGTGGTATCATTTCTTACCCTGTCAATAAAAGCAGGAACATTTATTTTATTATTAATAACTACCTCCGAAAGGGTGACAAGCCTTCCTTCAATATTTACAACGGTATCGTTTTTATTTTGAGCAAAAATAACAGCAGGGATAAAAAAAATTAAGGCTGCAATAGACTTACTGAACATACTATAAATTTAATCTATTAAAAATTTGCTGAAGACGAAAACGGGACCGTAAGACTACTATTTTGAAAAAACCATTTTATAATCAACACTTATTTTCCCTTTAGTAATATCCTCAAGCTTGCGTTTTAGTAATTTCCTTTTTAAAGGTATCAGAAGATCGATAAATAATTTACCCTCAATATGATCATACTCATGTAAAATAACCCTGGCTGTTATACCATTAAAGGTTTTTGAATGGGGTTCAAAATTTTCATCTACAAAGTCTATAGTAACTTCTTCTTTGCGGTAAATATCCTCTCTTATTTTGGGTATGCTCAAACATCCTTCATTGTATGGCCATTCTTTACCCGTAAGAGAAGATAGTTGTGCATTGATAAAGACGCCTTTATATCCGGGGTCATTTGGATATTCTTTTTTTTCTTCTTCATCAAGGCTTTCAATGATCTGTAAACTATCCATTACAAATAACCGGATACCTTGATTAATTTGAGGAGCAGCAAGCCCTACGCCTTTGCTATTATACATTGTTTCCCACATATCATCGATCAGTTTATCCAATTGCGGATATTCAGGCGAAATGTCTTTACAAACTTTTCTTAATACCGGTGAACCGTAAGCAACAATAGGAAGAATCATACCCTCTAACTCCCTAAAGGGAGAATTTTGATTGAATAAAAACCAAATTTATGAATAATAAAAGATTGTAAATAGAAAAGACCGGTCTATGAGCTGTGGGAAGCCCTTCCTTCGGAGCGGTTTTGGGAGATTAAATATTCCTGTAACATCATGGTTGCAGCAATTTTATCTACTGTTCTTTTATTTCTCCTGTCTTTTTTTTTCATTCCCATATCTATCATTGCCTGTTTAGCCATTTTAGAGGTAAAACGTTCATCAATTTTTGTGATCGGTATTTGCGGGAATTCCCTTTGTAATTCTTTAATAGTTTTTTTTACTAAAGGGCTTGCATGTGTATCAGTATCATCAAGATTTTTTGGTTCGCCAATTACCATCAATTCCACAGGTTCGCTCAAAAAATATTGTTTTAAGAATGGAATGAGTTCTTTTGAATCCACCGTAGTTAAGCCGGTGGCAATTATTTGCAAAGGATCAGTAACAGCAATACCGGTTCGTTTCCCGCCGTAGTCAATACAAAGTATTCTTGCCATACCCTAACCCCCTAAAGGAGGAATTTTGTTTTTAAGAATGAATAAATCTAACAGAACAAAGATTGCAAAAATTACAGAAGCAATCCCATTTGATGTCATGAATGCAACATTGATCCTGCTAAGATCATTGGGTTTTACAAGTGAATGTTGATAAATAAGCATTCCTCCGAAAACAACAACACCCATCAAATACAGCCAGCTAAAATGTCCATAAATTCCTGCTGTTATAACACAGACAAGGCTAAGGATGTGTAATGTTTCCGAAACTTTCAATGCCTTCCTCTTTCCTAAAGCGGCCGGTATGGAATACAACTTATTTTCTTTATCAAATTCTTCATCCTGCAATGCATAAATAATGTCGAAGCCACTTACCCAAAATAAAACTGCAAAGGAGAATAAAACGGGCAACAGATCAAACTTACCGGTTACAGCAAGATAAGCCCCGATAGGTGCAAGGCTTAATCCCAGTCCAAGTACGAGGTGACAAAGCGGAGTAAATCTTTTTGTATAACTATAAAATAAAATAACAAGTAAAGCTACGGGAGAAAGATAAAAACAAATTGAATTGATAAAGTAAGTACAAGTGATAAAGGCAAGGCAATTAAGAATAACAAAGATCATTGCATTCTTTTCTGAAATAATTCCCGAAGGAATTTCTCTAATTGCTGTACGTGGGTTTAACGCATCAAAGTTTTTATCCAGCCAGCGGTTAAAAGCCATAGCAGCACTTCTAGCAAAAACCATACATCCTATAACGAGCAAAAACAATTGCCACCATGGTTTAGTAGTTGCAAAAGAAGTGGTTTTTAAAGCCAGAAAAAAACCGATCAATGCAAAGGGCATAGCAAAAATGGTATGCGAAAATTTGATAAGAGAGAGGTAACTTCTAATTTTCGTGTTCGCCATTAACTAAATCTATTTAATCTTTTAATCCACCCAAATCATGGTTCAGATAATCCGGGTTCTGACTATTTCCCATAAAACAATTCCTGCTGCCACAGAAATATTTAAAGAATGCTTCATCCCAAACTGCGGTATTTCAATACAACCATCGCTTAAAGAAATTGTTTCGGATTCAACACCGCTTACTTCATTACCAAATATTAATGCAACTTTATTTGGATTTAGCTTTTCGAATTTTTCCAGGGAAATACTTTTGTCAACCTGCTCAATAGCAAAAATATTATAATCATTTTCTCTTAATTCTTTAACAGCATCATTTGCGCAAGAGAAGTATTTCCAATTTACGGTTTCTGTTGCACCGAGGGCAGTTTTATCAATTTCTTTCCGGGGAGGCCGTGCTGTATATCCGCAAATGTAAATAGCTTCAATTAAAAATGCATCGGCAGTTCGAAATACGCTGCCCACATTATGCATGCTGCGTATATTCTCTAAAACAATTATTACAGGAAATTTTTCTGAACGTTTAAATTCATCTAAGCTCTTCCTGGCCAGTTCATCCATGCTAAGTTTCTTCATTTACTATAAACTTGTAGTAAAAGTAATTCACAATGGCGGTAAACTTTCGAAGCAATATTGTAATGCCTTATTTTTGGAAGTTATAATATATGTCTAAGTTAACTGCCGATACTCCAATGATGCTTCAGCATAATACTATTAAGGCTAAATACCCTGATGCTATATTGTTGTTTCGTGTAGGTGACTTTTATGAAACCTTTGGGGCTGATGCTGTAACTGCTTCTAAAGTGTTAGGTATTACTCTCACCAGGCGAAATAATAATTCTCCCACTGCATCTGAGCTGGCAGGCTTCCCCCATCATGCACTTGATACATATTTACATAAACTTGTAAAGGCAGGATATAGGGTTGCCATTTGTGATCAGCTGGAAGATCCGAAGCTGGTTAAAGGAATTGTGAAACGTGGGGTAACTGAAATGATTACTCCCGGTGTTGCCACCAATGATAAACTGCTGGAGCATAACAAGAATAATTTTTTGTGTGGTATGCATTTTAATGAAGAGAAGTTAGGGTTGGCATTTTTAGATATTTCAACCGGAGAATTTTTTATTGCGGAAGGAGATAAGGAATACGCAGATAAATTATTGCAAAGTTTTCAACCGGCTGAAATTGTATTCCAACGAAACCAACAGAAGAATTTCAAAAGTTTTTTTGGCAGTAAATTTTATACCTACACTTTAGATGAATGGATATTTACTGAAGTATATGCTAACGAAAGTTTATTAAAACATTTTGGCACCCAAAGTTTAAAAGGTTTTGGTGTGGAAGATCTGCGTAATGGCATAGTAGCTGCTGGCGCTGTTCTTCATTATTTAAAAGACACAGAACATCCTAACCTGCAGCATATTACCGCCTTACAAAGAATAGATAAGACAGATCATTTATGGATGGACCGTTTTACTATCCGCAATCTTGAATTACTTGGTGGTGTGGAGGGAAATAATTCTTTATTGAAAGTGCTGGACAATACCGATTCTCCAATGGGCGCCAGGCTCCTTAAACGCTGGCTGTTGCTGCCCCTTACCAATATTAATAAAATTGAAGAACGTTTAATCCTGGTTGAATTTTTTATTAAATCAGTAGATATAAGAAACAGGATATCCCAGTCAATAAAGCAATCGGGTGATGTGGAAAGACTTGTTAGTAAAATTTCTTTAAAAAAAATAAACCCAAGAGAAGTTTTACAAATTGCAAAGGGATTACAGCAGGTGCAATTAATAAAGTTACTATGCGAAAATTCTAATAACGAATATTTAAAAAGATTGGGAGATTCCCTTAATCCCTGTCAATATATAGCTGATAAAATTTTCAAAGAGATCATCAATAATCCTCCTATTGCTACCTCAAAAGGAAATGTGATTGCAATGAATGTTGATGAAAACCTGGATGAGCTGAGAAATATAGCAACGCATGGTAAAACATACTTACTTCAACTGCAGAAAAAGGAAAGTGATGCAACAGGTATTTCTTCATTACGAATAGGATTCAATAATGTTTTTGGTTATTACCTTGAAGTCACAAACCTCCATAAAGAAAAAGTACCTGCTGAATGGATAAGAAAACAAACCCTGACAAATGCTGAAAGATATATTACGCCGGAACTAAAAGAGTATGAAGAAAAAATTACAGGTGCAGAAGAGAAAATTCTTCAGATAGAACATCAAATTTTTGAAAGGCTTTTAAATGAACTACAGGATTATATTGCTCCCATGCAAATAAATGGTCATGTAATGGCAGTACTGGATTGTCTTTGTTGCTTTGCAAATAATGCCTTACAATTCAATTATAAAAAGCCTGGATTGCATAACGGGAATGAATTGCAATTAACAGAAAGCCGTCATCCCGTAATAGAAAGAAATTTGCCCCAAGGTGAAAGTTATATTCCAAATAATATTTCTTTAGATCCTTCCTCTTTGCAAATAATAATTTTAACCGGGCCAAATATGAGTGGTAAAAGCGCTATTCTCCGGCAAACAGCCTTGATAACTTTAATGGCACATATGGGAAGTTTTGTGCCTGCTAATGAAGCAAGAATTCCTTTAACTGATAAAATTTTTACCCGAGTGGGGGCAAATGATAATTTGAGTAGTGGTGAAAGCACTTTCATGGTAGAAATGAATGAAACCGCCAGCATTATTAATAATATAACAGCCAAAAGTTTGATACTGTTAGATGAGATAGGAAGAGGCACTTCAACTTATGACGGTATTTCCATTGCCTGGAGTATTGTGGAATTTTTGCATGCATCTCCTCATATGCCCAAAACTTTATTTGCTACGCATTACCATGAATTGAATGAGTTGGAAAATAAATTACCACGTGTAAAAAACTATCATGTAACCAATAAAGAGGTTGGCAATAAAATTCTTTTTTTAAGAAAACTTGCTCCGGGCGGAAGTACCCATAGCTTTGGAATTCATGTGGCAAAAATGGCAGGTATGCCACCTTCATTAATTCAACGGGCAAATGAAGTTTTAAAACAATTGGAAACCAAGCATGTTGATGACCCTTCTTACGAGCAGGGTGACAGCTTAAAGGCCAATATAAAAAAATTGTCTGCTCCAAAATTGCAGCTAAGTATCTTTGATGCACACTCACAGGCTTTCGATGAAATACGAAAAATATTAGAAGCCGTAGATATCAACCGCCTCACCCCGGTTGAAGCATTGCTTAAATTGCAGGAAATAAAAAATATGGTTAAGTAGATATGGAGAAAAAATTGTATTACAGCAATTATCTTGAGCTTACTAAAATTCTTGAAGCACAACATCCCGAGAGCTTTAGGCTTAATCAACCGGCACACGATGAAATGCTGTTCATCATTGTTCATCAGGTGTATGAGCTTTGGTTTAAACAAATTCTTTTTGAGCTGGAATTTGTTTGCAATGTTTTTAAAAAAGAAAAGATCGATGATAATTCTGAAGACCTGAATCTTATAAGGCATCGGCTGCATCGTGTGGTTCGCATTCTTGAATTGTTGAACCAACAGGTAGGATTAATGGATACAATGACACCTTTGGATTTTTTAGAGTTCAGAAATCTGCTTACTCCATCTTCTGGTTTTCAGAGTCTGCAATTCAGGCTGGTAGAGACGAAGCTGGGCTTATCGATGGATACCCGTTATCAAAAAGATTATTATAAACGAACAAATGAGGGCGGTTTTACAACAGAAGATTTTGAGAAAATAAATCAGACTGAAACAGAACAATCATTACTACAATTAATAAATAGCTGGCTTGAAAGAATGCCATTTTTTGAACATGAGTTCTGGAGAGATTATCATAAGCCGGCTGATGAAATGCATCCTTTCTGGAGCGATTACAGGAGAATTTATAAGAGCGGATTAACTGAGAGAGAAATTGCTAATATTAATTATTTTGATCTTCTTTTTTTTGAGAACAGGAATACATTAAGTGATGAACAGGTAGAATTAAATAAAACTTCATTATCACGGGAAGCAATGAGAGCTGCATTGTTTATCATGTTGTACAGGGACTTTCCTGTATTTCAAACATCTTACCAGGTGCTGGATAGCCTCGTTGAAATTGATCATCAAATGGCAGGGTGGAGGCATAAGCATTTAGTTATGGTACGCCGAATGATTGGGATGAGAACCGGAACAGGAGGCACTTCAGGCTCCGGATATCTTGAGGGTGCATTAACAAAGCACAATGTTTTCAGGGATATCGAAAGCCTTTCTACTTTCTTAATTGAAAGAAAGAAATTACCAGGTTTGCCAGAACAGTTAATAAAGAAGTTGAGCTATAATGTTGTTTAATTGATTGTATGGCCGGACAAGAAGGCATAAGTTTAAATAAATTTATTAGTGAAACGGGATTTTGCTCAAGGCGTGAAGCCGATAAGTTGATCGCAGCAGGAAGAGTTACAGTAAATGATAAATTCTCGCAATCAGGTAATCGTGTTAGTTATAGCGATACAATTAAAATTGATGGCAATCCATTAGAGCCGAAAGATAAACCCATTTATATTGCGTTCAATAAACCTGTTGGAGTTTCAAGTACAACAGACCGGAAAGACAAATTCAATATTATTGATTATATTAGTTATCCAAAAAGAATATTTCCCATTGGCAGGCTGGATAAGCCTTCAGAAGGATTAATCTTTTTAACTAATGACGGCGATATCGTAAATAAAATATTGCGTGCAGGAAATAATCATGAAAAAGAATATATAGTAACAGTTGATAAACCCATAACTCCTGATTTTATTAGACGAATGAGTAACGGGGTAAAAATTTTAGATACTATAACGCAAAAATGTTTTGTAAGGCAGGAGAGTAAATATGTTTTCAGAATAATATTAACACAGGGTTTAAACCGGCAGATAAGACGGATGTGTGAAGCATTGAATTATCATGTAACAAAGCTTATTCGTATCCGGATCATGAACATCACTTTATCAGGAATAGCACCGGGCAAATGGCGATACTTAACGCAGGTTGAAATTGATACAATTAATAAAATGGTTGAAGGGTCTATCAAAACAAAAGAAGCTTCAGTGTTAAAAAAGCAGGATGATAATTTATGACTCACCTTTAGCTTAAAGAAGGATACCCTATGAAATATATTAAATTAACTCCTTTAAAGTTTTCACCACATAATCTATTTCTTCTTCTGTATTGTGTTTACTAAAAGAGAATCTTACAGTTATCTTATCTGAATTATTAGTAACAGCCTTGATAACATGGCTGCCTGCATCTGCTCCTGAAGTACATGCACTTCCACCACTGGCACAAATATTATGTATATCAAGATTAAAAAGAAGCATTTCAGACTTTTCTGATTTTGGAAAACTTGCGCTTAAAACTGTGTATAAACATTTTTGGGATGGGTCACCATTAAAAACAACTGTAGGAATATTTTTTTTTAGATTATTCATCATATAATTTTTCAGACTTTTGATCTTTTCACTATCTGATTCATAATTTGATGTGGCGATTTCGAGTGCTTTTGCAAATCCAACTATGCCGTATAAGTTTTCAGTACCTGCCCTCATGTTTCGTTCCTGTCCGCCGCCATGTACAAATGGCTTTATTTTGATCTTTTCATTTACATATAAAATACCTACGCCTTTTGGCCCATGAAACTTATGTGCGGCTCCTGTAATAAAATCCACATGTGTATTTCTCAGGTCAAATGGGAAATGTCCTACAGTTTGTACAGTATCCGAATGAAAGATGGCATCATTCTTTTTACAAAGTTGCCCGACAGCATTAATATCCAACATATTTCCTATTTCATTATTCGCATGCATCAACGTAACCAAACATTTTTTTTTGCTTCCGGCTAATACTTTTTCCAAATCATCCAGGTCAATATGACCATCGGGTAAAAGCTTTACATAAGTTACTTCAGCTTCTCCTGATTTTTGTAGGTTTTGTACAGTATGTAATGTTGCATGATGTTCGATTGCAGAACTGATTATATGCCTGCATCCCAGATCTCTTACTGCTGCATTTATTGCAGTATTGCTGCTTTCCGTTCCGCCACTGGTAAAAAATATTTCTGCAGGATGTGCATTTAAAATTTTTGCAACTGATTTTCTTGCATTTTCAATTGCCATTCTTGTTTCCCGGCCATAAGAGTAAATAGAAGAAGGATTGCCAAATTTTTCGGTCAGATAAGGCATCATTGCATCCAACACCTGCGGATCAAGTGAGGTGGTGGCAGCGTTATCGAAATAAATTCTGTTCATACCTGGTCATTGGGCATTAGGGTCATTAAGTCACTGTGTTTTTTTTTGACTAATGACTATTGACTAATGACTGTTTTTACATCACCTCACTAATATCTTTCATCAGCTTGCGGGCAATATTCTGTGCTGTTGTTTCAAAATTACTTTCTGAATAAATTCTTATAATAGGTTCTGTATTGCTGGTTCGCAGGTGAACCCAATCGTTATTAAATTCTATCTTCAGCCCATCCTCTGTATTAATAGGATTGTTTTTATATTTTTCTTTTATCTTTTTAAAAATTTCCTTTACATCAACATTTTCATCTAAAGCAATTTTATTTTTAGAAATAAAATAATCAGGATAAGAACCTCTTAGCTGCTTTATTGTTTTTTTAGAATTAGCAAGGTGGGTAAGAAATAATCCTATTCCTATTAATGCATCCCTTCCGTAATGAAAATCCGGAACAATAATTCCTCCGTTGCCTTCCCCGCCTATCACCGCATTTACGGCTTTCATTTTATTTACAACGTTTACCTCTCCAACGGCAGAGGGAAAGTATTTGCCTCCGTGTTTTTCTGTAATATCCTTTAATGCTTTGGTAGAAGACATATTGCTAACGGTATTTCCACTTCTCTTGCTTAGCACATAATCTGATACAGCAACTAATGTGTATTCTTCTCCAAACATACTTCCATCTTCACAAACAAAACATACACGATCTACATCAGGATCAACAGCTATCCCCAGATGAGCTTCGTTTTTTTGTACAGCCGCACTTAATCCCGACAGGTGTTCCGGCAAAGGTTCAGGGTTATGGGCAAATTGGCCATTAACTTCTTCATTCAATGTAATAACCTCTTTTACTCCTAAAGCTTTTAATAATGCAGGAACAAAAATGGACCCCGAACTGTTAATGCCATCAACCACAATTCTAAACTTTGATCTTTTAATCGCTGCTGTATCAACCAATTCATAATTTATCACTGCATCAATATGTTTTTGCAGATAAGAATCATCCGTTTTGTAGGTGCCGGCTTTATCAACAGCAACAAAATCAAAATTTTCTTTTTCTGCTAATTCTAAAACAGCTAAACCCTCTTCAGCATTAATAAATTCGCCCTTGTTGTTTAAAAGTTTCAGGGCATTCCATTCTTTAGGATTATGGCTTGCCGTTATTATAATACCTCCGGCTGCATCTTCTGCACTTATTGCAAGTTCTACAGTAGGGGTGGTGCTTACACCAAGGTCAGTCACATCAAAACCCAGCGCAAGCAACGTACTTACTACAAGCCTGTTAACTAACTTTCCGCTAATACGTCCATCCCTGCCTATAATAATTTTTTTACCTGCCTGACCGGTAGGCAGGCTTGCAGTTTGTTGCGTCAGCCAACTCCCATAAGCCGCTGTAAATTTTACAATATCTAATGGTGAAAGGTTATCTCCCGGCTTACCGCCAATTGTTCCGCGGATGCCGGATATGCTTTTTATCAGTGCCAATTTCCTGGTGTTTTTTTAGCATGCAAATGTAACTTAAAAATGTCATTGGTCATTGGTCAATAGCCATTGACTATGAACTTTATATCTTCTTATTGATTAAATATATTGACATAATGACTATTGACTAATGATGTATTTTTGGATAATGTCGGTAACAACCTGGTTTAGAGATTGGTTCAATTCCCCCTATTACCATCAATTATATTTTAAAAGGGATGAAACAGAAGCTGCAGCTTTTATAAATAAGCTGATAGATCATCTTACACCCGGTAAACATGCTGAAATGCTTGACGTAGCCTGCGGAAGAGGAAGACATTCTGTACAACTGGCGGGTAAAGGATTTATAGTAACCGGCATCGATCTTTCGGAAGACAGTATCAGGGAAGCAAAAGAATTTGAATCAGATAATCTTGAATTTTTTGTGCATGATATGCGGCTTCCTTTCAGGGTAAATTACTTCAATTATGCATTTAATTTTTTTACAAGTTTCGGATATTTTAAAACAAGAAGGGAACATGATAATGCGATCCGCACCATAGCACAGTCTTTAAAGCCAAATGGAGTTTTTGTATTGGATTATTTAAATGTACACTATGCTGAAGATCATTTGGTGCATAAAAGTGAAAAGCAAATTGATGAGGTAAATTATTATATAACCAAGTGGTTTGATGAAACGCATTTTTATAAAAAAATAGTGGTGGAAGATGAAAATCTGGAAGAACCATTAGAGTATACAGAAAAAGTTGCTAAGTTCTCGTTAGGTGATTTTACCGAAATGTTAGCCTACCAGGGTTTGCAGATACAGGAAGTTTTTGGCAATTATTTGTTTAATGACTATGATGTAAAAAAATCTCCAAGAATGATTATGATAGCGAGGAAAGTAGTAAAGTGATAATCATAAATAAGTTTATTAAATTGGTATTATTCACCCTCAATATTACTTCTTATTATTTGCCAGCATCCACTTTGCAGTTTCGTAGATAGCAGAAGTTAATGTAGACAATGAACGCTTTACTGAATCTTTTTGAACAGGGGATAGATTTAATTGGTTTGATGTTACCGGTACCAATTCTTCTTTGGTTATCCTGAGATTTTTTATAAAATAATAATTATCTGTCATCACCCCGATATTTCCCTCATCATGATGAATAATAAATGCAGCATTATTTTTCTTTTTTGGATTGAGCAGGTCTCTCCCAAGTGTGGTATTCCTGTAGGGTTGGTGGATCATACCTGCAACAGTAGGTAATATGTCAATTTGAGAAACCACTTCACTTCTTTTTTGCGGAGATAGTAGTGAAGGTGCATAAAACAGCAGGGGTATATGTTCAACAGTCAGCTGGTTCACAGTCCACACAGGGGGATATATTTCCGCGGCATTACCGCCTACGCCATGATCGCCTGTAAAAATAAAAATTGTATTATCAAAGTAAGTTTCTGTTTTTGCTTTTTCAATGAATTTTTTAAAACAATAATCCGAATAACAAAAAGCCTGGAATTCCTGTAAAGATTCAAATCCGTATTTCATTAATGTATCAGGGTGTACTATTCTTTTTTCAAAATCCGCATCTTCTTCAGGAATGCTGAACGGACGGTGATTATCTGCTGTCTGAATAATTGCAAAAAAAGGTTTCTGTTGCTCTTTTAAAACTTCATTAGCCTCTAAAAAAAGATTTTTATCACTTATTCCCCAAACATTTAGCTGCGGCGATTTGTAAGAGCCATCCTGGTAAATACGAATGCCATTAATATTTTTCAGCAATCCTTCAAAATTATTAAACTCACTGCTCCCACCCAGGAAATAAAATTTATTGTACTCCTGAAAATTATTTATGATAACATGTTGTTTAAGCGCCTCAGGATTACGGCTGGAGAATTTAGATAATTGTACATCTGGTATGCCTGTAAGAATTGCAAATACACCACGAACGGTACCAAATGTAGCGCTGAAGCATCTTTCAAAAAAGATCCCGTTCTCACATAATACTTTAAAGTATGGTGTGGTATTTAAAGGATTACCTGCCATGCTGCTTTTATACATACTAAAGCTCTCACCAATAACTAAAACAATGTTAGGCCTGCTCTCCAAAGACCTGCTTCCGGGCTCTATTATTCTTTCGTAGCTGTTGGTAACTCTTGTTAGTGAGTCTAACTGTAAAAAATCAGCAATTACCGGATAATATCTTTTAGCTTTTGCAACATCAAATGAGGGTATCCTGAACTGAAGAGTTGTAAAAAAGTTTTGTAAAGGGTTTAATGCCACATACGATTTGAAGTTATTGTTGAATTCAAATGCATCTTTCCATCTTAGCGGTGTAAATGAAAATATGCCAAACACTGACCACACAAGAAAAATAATAGCTAAACCATGCCACCGTCTTTTATAAACTACATCTTCTGTATTTTTTTTTACCACATATACATGAGTTCGTTTAAATAATGTCTGGAGCATGATAACCGCTAAAACCAGTGCTAATAATATCCATACGATAGGATAACTCTCCCAAAGCATTTTAAAAGAAATTAAAAAGTCTTCTGCAAAATTTAATGCACTGGCATTTATTCGTGTATGGTTATAACTGAAATTTCCGAAATCTGCGCCAAAGAAAAATAATACTACTAATGTTGTAAAAGCCAGGTAATACGACCACCATCGTTTATTTTTTTCAGAATAAAAAGGAGAGAATTTTGGATGAACGGATAATAAGGCAATAGGTAAAAGAATTATGGCAATCCACTTTGCATCATACTGAAAACCGAGCCAAAATGAAGGGAGTATTGAAGTGATCGGGGTGTTTAATGGACGGAAAAGGGAAACAGTTGCTATCCTGAATAAAGTAAAAATTATAAAATAAATTACCCATAAACCCATTATCCATTGAATAGTAACCGGAACTGTTTTAGGGATATTTAATTTTTTTATCATGAGAAGAACTCAAAGATATTCCTTTTACTTTTTTTTGTTTTAAAGGCATCTTTTGCAGCCGATATTCAAAAATATTTATGCTAATTTATTGGAGAATAGCTTTAAAGCTAAAACGTGCAAATTAAGTTCTCTTCCAATAATTAAAATTATTTTTGTTTACAGAATGCAAATATGCACCATACTGTTATTTACCCTGCCGGAAAAAATAAAAGCACTGGATTATTACATATTTTCCAAAATAAATGGTAAATGGCATAATACATTTTTTGATACATTTTTTCCTTTTACCCGGGAAACTTTTTTTTGGCTTCCATTCTATTTTTTCCTTGTACTATTTGTAATTATCAATTTTAAAAGATTTGGCTGGCTATGGGTGTTGTTTTTAGTATTAAATGTAGTAGTTAGTGATCAGGTAAGCAGCACTTTAATAAAAGATAATTTTTTTCGGCTACGCCCTTGCCGCGATCCTGCAATAGCAGAGAGCGTAAGGTTTTTAGTAAAAAATTGCGGTACAAATTCGAGTTTTACATCGTCACATGCTGCTAATCATTTTGCTGCAGCTATGTTTATCTTTGCAACTCTCAGGCATAGAGTAAGTATAAAAAAATGGTGGGCATTAATTTTTTTATGGGCATTTATACCATGTTATGCACAGATATATGTAGGGGTTCATTTTCCGGTAGATATTTTAGGAGGGATTTTACTTGGAATAGTATTAGGATATTTAATGGGATATTTATTTAATAGAACAGTTTTAAAAAGGCAGACGTAATTAGAAAATATGGTTGAAATATTTATTTTATTAGGATTGATCATTTTGAACGGGGTATTTGCTATGGCAGAAATTGCAGTAGTATCTGCAAGAAAGGCCAGGCTGGAATCACAGGCAGCAAAGGGTGATCAAAAAGCAAAAGATGCCCTGAAACTTGCAAATCATCCGGATATTTTTTTATCAACTGTACAAGTGGGTATTACTCTTATCGGGATATTAACCGGTATTTTTTCCGGTGCAAAATTTCAGGCCCCACTTGCATCTGTAATAAATAAAATACCATGGCTTAGTGCATACAGTAATGGCATTGCCACAACCATCATTGTAATAATAATAACCTATGTTTCATTGGTTATAGGCGAGTTGGTACCAAAAAGGATAGGACTTTCCAGGCCGGAAAGTATTGCTAAAGCTATGGCAAAGCCAATGAGTGTATTAAGCAAAATTACATTTCCTTTTATCTGGCTTTTAACTAATTCAACACACATCATCGTAAAACTCTTTAACCTTAAAGTAAAAGATAATCAGGTAACTGAGGAAGAAATAAAGGCAATTATTTCAGAGGGAAGTGAACACGGTGCCATCGAAGAAGATGAAAAAGAAATAATTGAAAGAGTAATTCATCTGGGTGACAGGAATATTACATCTTTAATGACACATAGAACCGATATAGTTTGGTTTGATGTAAATGAAGATAAAACTTCTATAAATAATAAAATACGGGAATACCTGCATTCAGTTTATCCGCTTTGTGATGGAGATATTGATAACATAAATGGAGTAATTTATATAAAGGATATGTATTTAAATCCTGAAATTCCCCTTACAGATCTTTGTAAGAAAGCTTTATTTGTTCCTCAAAACAATACTGCTTACCAGGTGCTTGAAAAATTTAAGGCAACAAAAATTCACTACGCTTTTATTGTTGATGAATATGGAACTATGCATGGTATGATAACCATCAATGATATCCTGGAAGCAATTGTGGGCGAAATGCCGGAGGATGAAGACGACGACTATGCCATTGTTGAAAGAAAAGATGGAACTTACCTTATTGATGCACAAATTCAGTTTTATGATTTTTTAACCCGGTTCGGAAAAACTGATTGGATGAATGACGGTGAACAGGAATTTGATACGCTTGCCGGGTTTATTTTACATGAATTAAAGCACATCCCTCATACAGGCGAAACCTTTGAGTGGCGGGGCTTTGAATTTGAAATTATTGATATGGATGCGCAAAGAATAGATAAAGTACTGGTTAAAATTTCTGATGAAATAACAGATGAAATGGAAGACTGAAACTACTAATGTTCAGGGTATTAAAAAAATCAGGCATAAAGCCTGATTTGAATATGTATTACAACTTTTTTTTATTAAGTACCTGGCGTAGTTGTGGTAGTAGCGGTAGTACTCGTTGTGCTATTAGTTACCTCAGGCGTATTGCCTGATTGTTTATCACTTTTGAATAAACGACTTAAAAATTCATCCGCTTCAGGAAAGTGCTCTTTTAAAGCATCTCCGCCCTTTGCTTTTAGTTCGGCGAAATAGTCTTTTGCTTTATCAACTGACTCTTCTGCCTGATCTTTTAAGTTGTGGGCTTTTTCCTTTAAGGTACTTATTAGCCTTTCTTTTTCTTCATCACTTAATTTTGAATATTTATAGGCACCAAAAGCCGCTGCAGCACCTAATAAAAAAGTTGCCATGTGTTTACTATTTACACTCATAAAATATGTTTTACAGAATTAATAAAATTGATCCCTCTAAAGTTAAGGTTTTATCTCAAAATCATTCATTATTTAAAAAATTATTAGCAACATTTTTAATATCTTAAAACCTGCGCAAACACCTTCATTCTTATTAACGCACTGTTTTTATAAGCCGACTTGTTATATTTGATGTAATGAAACATATGTTATTTTCAATTTTATTGTTATGGACATTCTCATTAGTAAAAGCTGCCAAAGTTGATACAATAGTTGTTTTTAGTAACAGTATGCAAAAACCAATTAAATGTGTTGTAATAAAACCTTCAGGCTATAAGAAAAAGACAGTAAGGTTTCCGACTGTTTATTTATTACACGGTTATGCAGGATGGCATGCTAACTGGATAATCAGAGTCCCGGAATTAAAAGATTATGCCGATGAATATGGATTACTAATTGTATGTCCTGATGGTAGTGCAAGCTGGTATTTTGATAGCCCGGTAGATAATAATATAAGGTATGAAACATATATTTCTAAGGAACTACCACATTATATAGACTCCGCTTACAGAACTATTGCCAATAGAGATCACCGGGCAATAACAGGGTTAAGTATGGGCGGCCATGGCGCGTTGTCTATCGCATGGAAACATTCTGAAATATTTGCAGCAGCAGGAAGTATGAGTGGTGTTGTTGATATGTCTGAGGTAAAAAACAAATATGGTATCAGCAATTTATTGGGAGATACCTTACATTTTAAAGATAACTGGCACAACTATTCGGTTCTTAATGTAGTGGAAAATAAACTTTCTGATTCGCTGGCTATTATTATTGACGATGGGATAGATGATATCTTTATTACCGGTAACAGGAAACTTCATCAAAAATTACTGGCACTTAAAATTCCACATGAATATATTGAAAGACCCGGCAAACATAACTGGGAATATTGGAAGTATGCAGTTCATTTTCAGCTCCTGTTCTTTAAAAAATATTTTCAAGGTCATAACCCTTGATTTATTATCAATCAAATTTTTATGACAAAAAAAATAATTTCTGTTTGCCTTTTATTCGCCATAGCGCATCTTACAAAAAGCCAGACTTATACAATTCAATCGCCTAACTCAATAGTGAAAGCTGAGTTTTTAGTGAATAAAAAAGGACAACCCGAGTACAGGGTTTATTTTAAGAATAAAGCAGTTATTGAATCATCTTCAATGGGGTTTGAATTAAAGGAAAATCCTTCATTAAAAGATATGCCGCCAATGAAGGATAATTTCTTAGTGAGCAGGGTTGATTCTTCTCTTGCAAATGATACATGGCAGCCTGTTTGGGGAGAAGTGAAAACAATAAGAAATAATTTCCGCCAATATATTTTTCATTTAATTGAAAAAGATAATCTGCAACGGCGGCTGAACATTATTTTTCGCGTATTTGATGATGGTGTGGGATTTCGGTATGAATTCCCTTCACAAAAGAACTTAAATGTTTTTGCCGTTGCCGATGAAACAACGCAATTCCATCTAACAGGCAATCACAAGACATTCTGGATACCGGGAGATTTTGATAGTAATGAATTTCAACCCTCAGTAACTAATCTCAGCGATGTGAATGCATCCGATGGAAAGGAAGTAAACGAGATCGCATTTAAAACCAGTATTGATAACAAAACAGTTCAAACGCCGTTAATGATGAAAACCAATAATGCGCTGTACATAAATATTCATGAAGCAGCTTTGGTTGATTATCCTGCAATGAATCTTTCACTCAATAAAAACAATTATGTTTTATCAAGTACGCTGGTACCTGATGCATATGGAATAAAAGCTTATTTAATTGCACCTGCAAAAACTCCGTGGCGAACAATTATTGTTAGTGATAAGGCAACTGATATTCTTGCCAGTAAAACGATCTTAAATTTAAATGAGCCATCAAAAATTAAAAATACAACATGGATAAAGCCAATGAAGTTTGTAGGTGTATGGTGGGAAATGCATGTAGGGAAGTCTACGTGGGATTATGCCGGCACCCAGGATGCAAGCAATGCACAAGATCTGCAACCTAGTGGCAGGCATGGCGCAACTACCGCTAATGTAAAACGCTACATAGACTTTGCTGCAAAAAATAAAATAGATGGCGTATTGGTAGAGGGATGGAATACAGGATGGGAAGATTGGTTTGGAAAATGGAAAGAAAATGTTTTTGATTTTATTACTCCTTACCCTGATTTTGATGTTAAGGAATTAAGCCGGTATGCCAGGTTGAAAAATGTAAAATTGATAATGCATCATGAAACCAGTGGCGCTGTTTCTTCTTATGAAAGACAGATGGATACTGCATATCGCTTCATGAAAAAGTTTGGGTATGATGCTGTTAAAACGGGTTATGTAGGAAGGATTATTCCACGTGGCGAACACCATGATGGACAATGGATGATCAATCATTATTTACGGGTTGCGGAAAAAACAGCATCTTATAATATAATGGTTGATATGCATGAACCGGTTAGGTCTACCGGCTTACACAGAACTTACCCTAACTGGCTGGCATCCGAAGCAGCAAGAGGAAATGAATTTAATGCATGGAGCAAAGGAAATAATCCTGATCATGAAACTATTCTTCCATTTACAAGGTTGATGGGCGGGCCTATGGATTATACGCCAGGTATTTTTCAAATTAAGATGGATAAATATGATCCAAAAAAAACTGAGCAGGTTCATACCACGCTTGCTAAACAGTTAGCGCTGTATATAACCATGTATAGTCCACTACAAATGGCTGCTGATCTGCCTGAAAATTATGAGAAGCACATGGATGCATTTCAATTTATAAAAGATGTTGCGGTAGACTGGGATGATACAAGAATAATTGAAGCGGAACCGGGGGATTATATTACGATAGCACGTAAGGCAAAGGGGAAGCAGGATTGGTTTATAGGTAGTATTACAGATGAGAATGCCAGGGATATAAATATCAATTTAGACTTTCTTGATAAAGGCAAAAAGTATATGGCAATAATTTATGCAGATGGCAAGGATGCTGATTGGAAAAATAATCCCATGTCATATATTATTTCAAAGCAAACAGTTGATAATACAAGCAGATTATCTGTAAAATTAGCTCCCGGAGGTGGTTGTGCAGTAAGCCTTAAACAGGTTAAATAATTAATCAATATCCTGTTTGGCCATCTCTTGTTTTTACTTTCTTTTTGCCACTATGCTTTTTTTCGTATTCAAGTACTTCTTTGGGTTTAACCTTTTTAATTTTATTATCAGCAACATCCACGTTGTTTTCTATTTCTCTTGGTAAAAATCCACGGTCATAAGTTTCACTTTTAATGAGCCTTCCTGTTGTTGGATCATAAATTTTCCATGCACCATGTTTTACACTGTATTGCTCAGCTTTCACAATTTTGTAATTGATTATTTCATTACTGCCCGTACCGTATATGGGGATGGTATCATAAGGTGCATCAGGATTATAAGCTCTCCAGCCTTCTTCCCGCATTAAATCTCCCATGTTTGTAAAATACTGTTGTAATCCATCTTTTCCACCGTATCTGTAATTTTCAATTGCAATTAAATCACCTGTAAGGCTGTATCGTCGCCATATTCCTTCTTTTTTGTCATTTTTAAAAATTCCTTCATCTTCAAACCCAGGTTCACCTCTAAGTTCTCCAACTTTTATTACCCACTTCCCCTGCCTGAAATTCTTTTTATCAATGGCATTTAAAGTATCCCGGTTAACAGATAACTCGTATGTTTTATATTGAGCACTGGAATTATTAAATAAGAAAAGTAATACAATAATAAAAGGTAACTGTTGTATTTTTAAAAAATTGTTTTTCATAATAAATTAAGATGATATACTATACCAAATTTACTATAATAAGAAGATTTTTTTTGTTGTCGGCACTAACCTTTGTAACAACTTTAACCTTTTTATTTTCCGCCGGGCAAATAGCCCCCACCTCGGCGCAGGAGCGTTTGAGCGGCCTTGCAAAAAGAAACGCTTTAGAGGAAAGATCTGTTTTAAAAGAGATTAAATTTCGCAACATTGGGCCACGTATAATGAGTGGGAGGGTTGTAGATATTGAAGTGAACCCTGCTGACCCTACAGAGTTTTATGTTGCCTATGCCACCGGCGGGTTATGGCATACTACTAATAACGGGCAAAGCCTTATTCCGATTTTTGATAAAGAAAATGTAATTGGCATAGGAGATTTTGCTGTTAACTGGCAAAATAAACAAATATGGATCGGTACCGGTGAATCCAATAGCAGCCGGTCTTCCTACTCCGGCATAGGCATTTATAAAACTGATAATAATGGTAAAAGCTGGCAGTATCTTGGTTTGCCCGAGAGTCACCATATAGGTAAAATCCTTCTGCACCCAAATGATAACAACGTTGCGTGGGTGGCAGTTGTTGGCCATTTATATTCCCCTAACAAAGAAAGAGGTATTTATAAAACACAAGATGGCGGAAAAACATGGAAACATTGTTTGTACGTTAATGAAAATTCAGGTGGTATTGATATGGATATTAATCCAAAAAATCCTGATGAATTATATGCCGCAACATGGCATAGGGAAAGAAGAGCATGGAATTTTGTTGAAGCCGGTACAGGCTCAGCAATTTATAAAAGTACAAATGGAGGAAATACATGGAAGCTTATAACCGGCAAAGAATCAGGTTTTCCGGGGGATAAGAATACGGGAAGAATAGGCGTTGCTGTTTTTGCTGCAAATCCCCAAATTATATATGCCACAGTGGATAATCAAAATGTACGTCCCGATACCGCTAAAAAAGATACACAAAATTATACACTAAGGGATTTTCAAAATATAACAAGGGAACAATTTTTACAACTTAACAGCAAAAAGTTAGACTCATTTTTAATAAAAAACTCATTTGAAGATAGATACAGGGATTCTTCAGTAAAAGAATTGGTAAGAACCGGAAAAATAAAGCCTACAGCTGTTTATGAATATTTGTTTGATGCCAATACTGCATTATTTGATACCCCTGTTATTGGGTGCGAAGTATATAAAAGTGTTGATGGGGGTGCTAGCTGGAAAAAAGTAAATCTGAAAGGATTGGAATTTTATAATACCTATGGATATTATTTCGGAAAAATTTCGGTATCGCCTGCAAATGAAAACAAAATTATTATCAGCGCAATTAATTTAATGCTAAGCGAGGATGGCGGTAAAACTTTTAAAGTTGTTGATAAACAAAATGTAACACATGCTGATTGGCATGGAGTATGGATAAACCCGAATAATGATGGGCATTGGGTGGCTGGTAATGATGGCGGCTGCAATGTTACATATGATAATGGCAAACATTGGTTTAAAGTAAACACGCCCTCTGTTGCCCAGTTCTATGCTATAGAGGTGGATGATGCAAAACCATACAATGTATATGGAGGCATGCAGGATAATGGGGTTTGGTTTGGGCCCTCTACAACAAAAGATACAGATCAATGGCAGTATGAAAGCCCGTACCCATGGAGATTTATAGGCGGTGGTGATGGTATGCAGGTACAGGTAGATACACGTGATAATAAAACTGTTTATTCGGGCTCGCAGTTTGGATTTTATAGCAAAAAAAATACTGATTCCATCAGGCAGTCAAAATCAATCTATGCCAGGAATGACCTGGGAGATCAACAACTGCGATATAACTGGCAAACGCCTATTTTATTGAGCCGGCATAACCAGGATATATTATATAAAGGTACTAACCGGTTTTACAGAAGTATGAATAAAGGCGAAAAAATACAGGCACTTAGCGGGGATTTAACCACAGGTAAAAAAGAAGGCGATGTACCCTATGGTACAATTACAACAATAAGTGAATCACCATTAAAATTTGGATTACTGTATGTTGGAACTGATGATGGGAATATCCAGTTAAGCCGTGATGGCGGGTATACATGGGTGATAAAAAATAAAAATTTACCAAAGGCATTATATGTGAGCAGGGTAGTAGCTTCTCAATTTGCAGAAGGAAGAGTATTTGCTACTTTGAACGCATATCGTAATGATAACTTTACTCCTTATTTATTTATAAGTGAAGATTATGGAACCACGTGGACAAGATTGGGAAATGATTTACCGGCTGAACCATTGAATGTTGTAAAAGAAGATCATAAAAATCAGGATGTTCTTTACCTTGGAAGTGATAACGGTTTGTATGCATCATTTAACAGGGGAAAAACTTTTATAACACTTGGTAACCTTCCAAGAGTGCCGGTGCATGATATTGTAATACAAAAAACGGCCAATGAAATAGTAGTTGGCACACATGGAAGGGGAATTTATATTGCATCCATGGATAATATTTATAAATCATTACAGCTCCCTTATAATAAAAAAATTATTAAAGAATAAAGCAGGCTATGTTATAATTTTAATAAAACGTAATCTCTCACCAAATATTTTGGATTTTTATCCATCCCTTTTATGGTTCTTCCTAAAGTAAAGATATGCTGCATAAACAGTATACCAGAGGCAAAGCTGGCGATGCAATTTGGTGCTTCTGCAATAGGGCTTGTAGGGCGTATGCCCAGTGGGCCGGGGCTTATTGATGATGAATTGATAAAAGCAATTGCTATTACTATTCCTCCCCCGGTTGCTACTTTTCTTTTAACAAGTGAAACTTCATCGCAACAAATAATACTACATCATAACAGAACGTTTACCAATACTATTCAATTGGTTGATGAGCTGCAGGAAAAGGAATATGCAATAATTAAGCAAGCTATACCCGCAGTAAAACTGGTTCAGGTAATACATGTGATGGATGAAAAGTCTGTTGAAGAAGCAATAAGAGTTTCAGCATATGTTGATGCACTTTTACTCGACAGTGGCAATCCTAAACTCAAAATAAAAGAACTGGGTGGAACCGGGCGGATACATGATTGGAAGATCAGCAGGAAAATAAAAGAAAGCATCTCTATTCCTGTTTTTCTTGCAGGTGGATTGAATGCAGGAAATGTTAAGCAAGCTATTGAAGTAGTATCTCCATATGGAGTGGATGTTTGCAGTGGCGTTAGAACCAATGACAAACTGGATGAAAATAAATTACAGGCATTTTTTAATGCAGTAAATAAATGTTGGGTTGCCTTACCTTCCGGTGTATAAATTTAATAACCATCAGTAAGAGTAAAAAACATGTTATGGGTTAAGAACAGAAAGTTTCCGTATCGTATAAATTATTATATGAATGGTTAATATAAATCATTCTGTTTTTCAAAATTATTTAATAGATTGCCTGCTGAATATTCATTGCTAAAAACTAATTCTACCTTATTGCAACTATTTACATTTTATTATTGCCTCATCTATTTAAAATTACCTGACTCTTAACTAAACTAATTGTAAACCCAAAATCTGCTTTATGGAAAAAAAATTTTATGCCCGTATATGTAAATACAAAGTATGATTTCCGGAACATACAATGCAGCTTCAGGAAATAAGGCTATAACATTTGCATCGGCTGCAAGCCAGACGGTAAAATCAGAATTTAGATTTACAGCAGCTACCCCGAATCCTTTGG